>CALJAA010000012.1 GCA_938028465.1 uncultured Granulosicoccaceae bacterium
TTGAACAAAACGTTTACCCAATTCATTCAAAAGCAGACCCTGTTTTTTGTGGCAACGGCCGCACCGGATGGGCGCGTGAATATGTCGCCTAAAGGGCTTGATTCGCTGCGTGTGGTCAACGATAACGAAATAATATGGTTAAGCCTAAGTGGTAGTGGTAACGAGACGGCGGCTCATGTACTAGAAAACAAACGCATGACGTTGATGTTTTGTGCATTCACTGGAGATGCATTAATACTGCGAGTCTACGGAGATGCTGAAGTTATTCATCAGCGCGATAGTGAATGGGATGCCCTGTATGCACAATTTCCGGATTACGGAGGCGCTCGCAATATATTCCGTTTAAATATTGATTTGGTTACTACTTCGTGCGGCACGGGTATCCCGGAAATGGAAGTCGTTCGTTCTAGAGGCGAAACTGAGTTAGAGCCATATTATGCAGATTTGGGCGTCGACGGTGTCCAGAAATTCTGGCGCAGAAAAAATGTGGAGAGCTTAGATGGCAAGCCAACCGGGTTGTTTGAGTAGTGCTATTTAGGCATATCTAAAGAGTAAGCGTAGAAGTCTTCAAGGGATTTCTTGTAACCTAACTTCTCGTAGAGGCTCTGCGCTTTGGTGTTGGTTTTTTCAGTCAGCAAATCAAGCCGCGCAGCGCCGTTATCTTTAGCCCATTGAGTAGCTTTGTTCATTAACTTTTTGCCTACACCCGTTTTTCGGTAACCGGCATCAACAAATAGATCGTGCACAATATAAATGTTGGCGGCAGCAATAGAACACAGCGTAGGGTAGAGCTGAACAAAGCCGCGTACCTTGTTAGAGCTTAGAGCGATGAAAATATCTGAATCGGCATTTTCGATTCGTTGTTTTATAAATTGTGTTGAAAGGTTTAAATCCGGCGCGCATTCGTAGTATTGGCGATACAAATCAAACAGATGGGCTACTTGGTCCGCGTGTTCAAGTTTGGCTTTTGTAATCTCCATGGGTCAATTTGCTCAATTCGCTTTTTAAAATTTGAAGTTATTATGGCAGAGTTAATTTGTATTCTCTAAATAAGTGCCTTTTAAGCTAATTAGCTCGAGTAGCACCGGGTGCTTCGCCAAACACGCGCTTGTAGGCTTTAGAAAACGAAAACTCAGATGAGTAGCCAACACGCTCCGCCACCTGAGCAATACTGATTTTATCGTTAGCAAGCAGCTCTCGGGCTTTAAACATGCGCCACTCCAGCATATAGCGCATAGGAGCAACTCCCAGTATTTGATTAAAACGATCGCCAAGTTTTGTGCGTGACACGCCACAACTTTTCGCCAGATCTTCTAGTTGCCATGGGCGTGCGGGTTCCTGATGCATTAAATTAAGTGCGTTAGCTAAAGTTGGATCGTTAAGCGCACCTAGGAATCCATGTTCCTCGGGTAGTTGATGGGCGTAGGCACGCACCGCCTGTATAAACAATATTTCAGCTAAGCGATCCACCACGGCCCCTGAACCGTCTTGAGTGGAGTGGGACTCTTTAACCGCAAGCTGACTAGCAGTTGCAATCCAGTCGGTTTGCTCATCCCCAGATAAATGGATCAACGAGGGTAGTGCACGTAGCAAAGGGTGTTTTCCTGCCCGCTCGAACTCATAGTGACCGCAAATTAAGCGTGTTGTCTTACCTTTACCGCCATATTCAGGTGCTTTGCTTCTCTTGTTGTTTTCACTAATGACTTGTTCGGCGGGGGCAGCGTCTGCATCGGGTGAATGCAATAGGGCATGTCTATCGCCATGTGCCAACACCACCATGTCACCTTGGTGCAACTGACGACACTCATCTGTTTCTGGCCCACGCAGCCAGCAAGTGCCTTGAGCCACTAAGTGAAAATTGGCAACGGCGCCACCCTTGAGATCCATTCCCCAGGGCGCGCCGAAGTCAGCTTGAAAATACACTGTGCCGCGTAAGCGCAGTGTTGTTAGTACATCTGTTAATACATCCATGAACTCATTCGCAATGTGCCATTGTTATTTTGCTGGTGAAAAATCGAATGCACCTTCGGCGTGAAAGTAAAACCGACAAGGATCATCTGATATGCAAGCCGTTACGTGTGTCGTGCCAGCGGGTACATGCCAATAACTTCCAGGGCCCATTTTTGTGGGGTTGCTTTCACCTTCAAATGGGTTAATCATCGTGCCTGATATTACTACGCCATGGTATGCGCCAGTATGTGTATGCGAAGGCGAAGAGGCATGACCTGGAAACTCGCCAAAGGTGCCGTGTTTACCAGTGCCGCGATCACCCCAGGCAGCCCCCATTTTAACGAATGGTGCGATCTGCTCAAATGCAATGTCACTTGCAGCAATGGCTTTGCGAGAATCTTGCGCGTTAACACTTATCGTTGCACAAGAAAACAAGATGGCAGCGGTAAGGCTAAAACCACTTAGCAGGGATAGCTTCTTTTTTAACATGATTAATCATTCTCCACTTGCTTATGCAAACTAACTCCTGCAGTCACGGTTGTTTGTTGAGTTGTTTGCACCAGCTTATGACTGCAGAAAACACGATATCCAAGCAGTCGTGTTTCGCCCATGTCCAAACTACCGCGTGTTTTGTTTGATTTACCTAATCATCCAATCAATGGCTAAAAAAGGTGACTCAACGCAGCTATTTAATTCATCGATGCTTGACGTGACACCAAAAGGTGTTATATATTGTAACTCCTTTTGGTGTTATGAGAACAGTGTTATGAAAATCAATGGATTGCTGGCGACCGACAACTTCGTACCGGTACAGTAATGAACCAACAACTGCAATCTTCCTTTCGTGCTTTAGGCGACCCAACTCGTCGGCAAATTTTGATGGAACTCGGGCGAGAAGAGCTCACCATTTCTGAAGTCGTCGATAAGTTTGAGCTCACGCGAACAGCGGTACGAAAACATTTAACCATCCTTGAAGAGGGCAACTTAATAACTGTAACGCCTAGAGGCAAGGAACGTGTCAATCGACTGAACCCAGAAGGCCTAAAAACAACGGCCGATTGGTTCAATTACTTTAATCAATATTGGGATACTGCATTGGGTTCATTAAAAGATGCAATCGAAAGCAGCAACAAACCAAACACTAATGAGAGAAAAAAATGAGCACAACTACAATTAACAAATCGATTTTCTTGGCAGCATCGCGAGATACTGTTTGGGCGTATCTCACTGACAAAGATAAATTGGGTGAATGGTTTCATCCGGCAGCGGCGAGCCTAGAGGAGGGTAAACCGTTTGCGCTTATGGGAGATGTGAAAGATCCTGAATCTAAAATGTGTTGGGGGGATGTGCTCAGCGCGGATAAACCCTCATCGCTGAGTTATACCTTTACAATAAAACCGCTAGGAACTGCTATGACCACAGTTACTTGGACGCTAGAGGAGGCAGTTGGAGGCACTAAACTTACGTTAGTTCACGAAGGGATTGCAGAGGCATCTGGTGATGCTGCGCTGGGTTTGATACTGGCTTTAGATGGAGGCTGGGACAAGCACTTCGCCAAGCTACGCGAATTGGTTGCAGCTTAATTTGAACTGACACAGGCCCGGCAAGTACCGGGCCTGTGTGGATCATTACTTTACGTTCAGCTATTTTCAAGGCCCTTGCGGCGATCGCTAAATCTAGTAACCCCAATTAACCCAAAGGCTAATAATATCCATACGCCAAACGATCCACCGCCATTAGAAGTAGTGTGACGTTGTGACGGAAATGCCGGTTGATTTGCGTCCTGCGTAGTTTGCTGTATCGGAGCATTTGCGCGTTGTTGGCGGGCTAGTTTTTCACGCTCTACACGAGCAGCATTTTTACGCTCGATATTTTCTTGAGCAAAAACCTCTTCGCGAACCACGACAAGCGAGGTGTAATCAGTTACCAAGCCTGCATTTAATGCTACATCTGTAATACCTTGCTTGGAGTCCTGAGTTTCACCAATGATTTCTTGTTGCTCCTTAAGCTCTTGAATGGTTGCAAAAGCCCACAAGCGTTCAAGTTCGGGATTGTCGGTTGCCACCTTAGGGAACATGACATCAGTCTTATACTGCTTTTTTTCGCCAGAGATTTCAGCATTGATGGTTAGTGCAGCGGTGCCGTCACCACTATACTTACCAAACATCACAATCTGTTCACCGCGATAAATACGGCTGAATTTATCTGGTGTGATATCGCGCGTACGAACACCATTAATTGAAATATTGACGTTATGCATGGCTTCATGCGTAACTTTGCTGGTCATCTGCATCATTAAACCAACAATGTCGTCGTCATTTGATACGTTCATGGCAAAACCTTCCATATGCTTAGTTAAACCTTCAAGCAGCGGTTCGTTTGCACTGTTGCCCATAAT
>CALJAA010000013.1 GCA_938028465.1 uncultured Granulosicoccaceae bacterium
GCCTGCGCCCAGTACGATAATGGATTTACTCATTTCTATCCCGGTTGGTTTGTCAACCGGGATAGTAAATCATGTTGGTCCGTCTTTGGCTAGATATCTATTTAGATATCTTGGTCGTCTAAGCTGGCAACCAGTGGGAAGAAGTGTGCATCGAGAGCCACCAGTAGCGTCTTCTCGTCAAAAAGTGCTCGCTTAAGGCGCGCATTGTGCCAGTAGATATCTTTACGCTTCTGGAACTTCCCGTCGTCGTCAATCCAAGCTGTAAAGTAGGCTAGGTGCGTTGCAATATTGCTTTTGATTCTCACGCGCTTTGTCTTCTTGGATGCTAGCAGTTGTTTAGTCTGTTTTGGATCCTTGCCATCTATTTGGAAGATCAATCCCGCTAAACGGTCAGGATCACTTAGGCGGATACAACCATGGCTATAGGCACGTTGGGTGTTTTTGAATAGCTTCTTGGCCTGAGTATCATGCAAGTAGATGGCATCAGGGTTAGGCATCAAGATCTTAAGTTTACCCAGGGCATTGGTTTTGCCTGCCGCTTGACGTACGACATAAGGGAATGGTTTTTTGTTGATGATATCGCGAGTCACAGCGGAGTGAGCAACCTTTTCAAGGCGGCCGTTTGAGTATTTGAAAAAATCAAATCCTTTCTTTTTAAGATAACCTGGGCGTTTTCGCTCTATGGGTAGTAGTTCGTTTTGAGCGATACCGCGTGGCACTGTCCATGTGGGCGCAACTTCGATGAACTTAACATCTTGTGAAAATACCGGTGTTTGGTGTTCCTGAGAACCGACAACCACTCGCATATCGATAACCTTCTGATCACCATTCATCATCTGCAGCTTGTAACTTGGCAGGTTAACCATGATATGCATATAACCTAGGTCCCGTGGCATCCAACGCCAGCGTTCAAGGCTCATCGCTAATTGTTCAATGTCTTCGTCGATAGTGGCATTAAGGGCGGCGAGAGTTTTCTTGCCTACTCTGCCATCGGTGTCCATTCCGTGACGTTCTTGAAAGTCTTTTACGGCGCTAATTAACGTCTCGTCAAATTGGTTACTCATATCAGCATCTGCTGCTAGGTCACCCGTTTCAATTAATCGCTTCTTTAGTAAGCCTACTTGAGGTGAATAAGAGCCAGGCTCTAATTGCTTATCACCTTTAACCTTGGTGCGCTCGATACCACTGGAACGTTCGTTTAATAGCAAGCGCATGGCAACCATAAGGCGTCCATATTGCTTGTGTCTTGGTGTTGCCATCGCAATCGCATCATCGACTTCAATCTCGCCACTAAGCAACGCTGAGTAAAGATTATTAGCGTTGAAATCAGGAGCTCGACGTTTCATATTCTTCTGTACTTCCTGCGGGTCGAGAACACCCTTGGCAAGGTGCGTGGTGTAAGTTTTGAAGATATGAGACAGCTGCAGATCTAACTGGCCTTTCAGATCATTAAGGGTCTCAGGGCCGTCGTAGTCATCGGATTTAACAGCACTAACATAGAAATTAATGTCATCTTGCAGCGATACAATATTATACGATTGAGGGTTTAGGCCATGTAAGGGTGCATCCGCTAAAGCATCTATCAGGCGCCAAGTATTGTAGCTAACCCCGTATTCGTTAAACCATGGGCTCTGATATGGCTTGAGCTCCCCTGTAGTGTCGGTATCTAACTCGTATACGACACCCGCTTTAGGGACCGCATCTTGCAGGCTAGGTTCTGTAGTAGCGGCAGAGACGGATCCGGCAAAGCTCAGTGTTAGTAATAATGGTGTGTAGAGGTTTTTTAAAGTTTTCATGCCGATCGCTTTTTAATTATTGTTATCGGTGACAAGGTGTCAGATGGTCTAAAATCCTTTTCTGACGGCGTTAGACGGGGATCGGTGTTATTGGCGATTCCTGAATTGTTTTATCAGGCGACTTGCGATACGGCAGGCAATTGTTGTTGTAACCCTCGCCTGAAGTTGATCTATTTCCGTTCTCACTGAGAACAAGTTCCGCTTTATTTATTAGGAGTGAAGCAATGGTTATGTACAAAAAGGGCCGGTTTATCGGCATTCAGTCTCTTAGTTGTATGTCAGTGTTGCTGATCGGGTTGGCACCAGTACAGGTTCACGCAGCATCTGAGGAAGTTGCACTCATGGATGCGGACGCCACTAGTTTGATGCCGCCTGCTAGAAGTGGTGAGTGTTACGGTAAGGTGCGGGTACCTGCGCAATACAAAACTGAATCAATTGATGTTATCACTAAGCAAGCGACAAACAGCTTTGCTATTACACCGCCAAAATTCAAAGATTCAACCAAGCGAATTATGATTAAGGCTGGCTACAACAAATTGACGGCAGTGCAACCTGTGATAGCTACAGTCAATGATGTATTCATTGAAACACCAGCGACTACCCGATGGGTTCGCGGTTCAATAAAAGGCACTCTGCCCATTACTGCAGGTGACAAACGTGATTTAAGTGCGGCAGGTATTAATGTGTCGGACGTTCCAGTTGGCTCATGCGTATACGAACACTATAAAGCACCTTTAGTGGTTAGCACCAGTGAGCAGGTGTTGGTTAGCCAAGCTAGTGAAAAAATTGAAGTACAAGATGCCAAGTTTCAAAAAGGTAGTGAAAACGTCATGATTAGGGCAGCACACAATCGTGTTATCGGAGTGCCCGCTGTATTCAAAACGGTTGATGAGCGAGTACTAGTTGAGCCAGCCACGTCAGTATGGAAAGTAGGTACTGGCCCGATTCAGCGAATCAATAACCTGACTGGCGAGATCATGTGTCGTGTTGACGTCCCTGCGGTTTATAAAACTGTTAAAAAGAGCGTGGTTGATATCGCGCCATTGGTTACTAAGGTTGCAAAGCCAGCTGAATACAAAAAATTCAATGTTGAAAAGCTAGTTGCAGATGCGAAAGAAATCCGCACGCCAGTGCCAGCGGTATACAAAACGATGGTCAAAAAGAGTGTTGATGGCGAAGGGTCATACGCTTGGTTAGATCGTAAATCAACTAGTTTAGCTAATGGCGAAGCAACTGGTCGCGTATTGTGTAACACAGCAGTGCCAGCGTCTGAAATTAAATACAAGCGTACTACCGTTACTACTGCGGGCCGTGTCTTAAAAGAAGCAGTGCCAGCTAAGTATCTTGAAGTAAATACTGTTGAGCTAGTGGCGGACGCTGCATCTACGGCTGTACCGATTCCTGCGGTATCGGGCAAAGTAGAAAAGCGGACAAAAATTAGTGATGCACGTTTTGAGTGGCAACCCATATTGTGTGAAACTAACATGACGAAAGATGTGGTTGCACGTATGCAGCAAGCCCTTAAAGATAATGGCTATGCTGTTGGTTCCATCGATGGTGTGCTAGGCAAAGGTACCTATCGAGCGGTAGAACGCTACCAAGGTGATAAGAAATTATCTCGCGGTGGTATTACGCTTGAGACTATTAAGTCACTAGGCGTGAATCTGTAACTACGTTGTCATCCCCGCGCAGGCGCCGGACCGCCGCCTGTGTGAGGATGACAAAAAAAGATATTAAGCACCACACAAGAAAAGCGACTAAAAGGTCGCTTTTTTTACCTAGGCTTTTTACCTAAGTTTCTCCCAAAAAAAGACCGTTGCGATAAGCACGCAAATAGACCTCGCCTAAACCAACCGTTTAAGCTGTTCCAAATACGCCTGTTCATCGGGGGCTTTTCCTTGACGTTGCGCATCCCATAAAAACTCACCCAAGCATTGCATCATCAAATGTTCAACTTGATGGCCATCCTGGTGCTTGAGTAGTAAGGATCGAGTAATGGAGGCAATGCCGCGAGGACGATCGGTACCAACTTGTTCGCGTAAAGCCAGATGTAGACCTAAATGCAGAAATGGATTTTCACCAGCATCATCGGCGGTGAAGTCTTTATCGGCAAACTGTTCGGCATCAACCAACAGGGGCTGATACTCGGGATGATCGATGACTAAATCCACAAGTTGTTTTTCTAATGGCTCTAGCTTTTCGTCTCGCTGGTGCTTTTGCCAAGCACTGGCGTAGGCTTGCCGAATTTTTTTTCTATCTTGAGTGAATAGCATTTTTCAAGTCATCACTTATCTAATTTTCTTTTAGCAATCAATAGCGCCGCAAGGATAAAAAAAGCACCAGGGGGTAGTAGGGCGATTAATATGCCGTATTCTGCATCAAAAACCTTGATACCACTTTGTGATGCGTCAGCAAATACACTGCCCATGCCGATGAGCTCTCTTGTTATACCGAGAAGTAACAGCACAAGTAAAAAACCTAGCCCCATCGCAATAGCATCCACTATAGCGGCTTTAACGGATTGGCGAGATGCAAAAGCCTCGGCTCTGCCCATAATTAAGCAGTTGGTTACGATCAAGGGTAGAAATATGCCTAGTGAGCGGTGTAATTGCGGTAGCCAAGCTTGGGTGATGAGTTCGATGCAGGTCACAACAGAGGCAATAATCAATACATATAGAGGGATGCGTATTGCGGGAAGTAAATGATGACGAAACACCGACACCATCGTATTGGATATCACTAGGGTGATTAAGGTCGCAATGCCCAAGCCTAGCGCATTGATTGCGGTATTGCTGACGGCAAGCAACGGGCAAAGCCCAAGTAGCTTAACCAGCGCGGGGTTGTCGCTCCAAAGCCCGGCTAGTAATAGTTTATTGTGGGTAGCGGTGCTGGGCGTCATTGCAATGATTGAACGTTAAGTGAATACCAATTGATGGTATCAGACACAGCATTGATTACAGCTCGAGGGGTGATAGTGGCCCCGGTTATTTGATCAAATTGCCCCCCCTCTTTTTTTACAGCCCATGCCGAGGCCGGTAACGACTCCGTTTTTAGATTACGGAGTTGCATCAGCCAATCGGATCGACCTTGTTCAATCTTGTCTCCTAGCCCAGGGGTTTCGCTATGAGCGACTAGCGCAACACCGTGTATCCAGTTATGTTGGGATAGTGCTATCAATAGTTCTATGTCGCCGCTATAACCTTGCGATGTGGTGACATGCAATACAGCGCCCTGGGTCGTGTTGGCTTTTTTGTATAGATAGGCTTGGTTTACTAGTAAGTTGTTTGATATTTCTTTATTTAGTTGGATGCTATCGATGGCTGGATTATTATCGTAGGCATCGGTAGGCAGCAGTGCTGTTAACTGCCGACTTAAAAGGCGTTGCTTGGTGGTTTCTCGTTGTTGTTTTGTTATGGCAAAAACCAGCGCGGTAACGACTACCGCGGTGGCGACCCCCAGGCTTAGTCTCAGGCCACTTTTATGTGGGTTGGCTTTGTACTCAAGCATGACGGTTTAGGGTTGAATCGATCAGTGGTACGCACATATTCATTAACAACACCGCAAACGCAAACCCTTCAGGATAACCTCCCCATTCTCGTACCACGAAGGTTAGGCTGCCAATACCGATGCCGTAAATGATGCGGCCAATGTTGCTCGTTGCCGCCGTAACCGGGTCCGTTGCGATAAAAAAAGCACCGAGCATGGTTGCCCCGGATACAACGGCGAACATTGCGCTGATCTGCGGTTGTGACGACGTTAGTGTTAATAAACCATGCAATAAAAATAACGTTGTAATAATGGATACAGGGATATGCCAAGTGATAACACGCTTGTACAGTAGCCAGAGGCCACCGGCTAAAAATCCAAAATTGATAATCGGCCATGGGCTGTTAATGAGTTGTTGATTCAGAGCTGTTTGAGTTAACGCTACGGGTTGGCCAGCGCTATATTGGCTAGCAAGCCGAATCGATTCTAGTGGGGTTGCCTGTGTTATTGAATCCCATGGAATGTTGGTCTGAACAAACAATTTTGCTTGTAGTAGTTGGCCCATGCTGACACTTTGTTGCAGGTTATCGATCCAGATAGTCATGGTTTGAGGAAACGACACCATAAGAAACGCAAAACCGACCATGGCGGGATTAAATAAGTTTTGCCCCAGGCCTCCATAGATCTGCTTGCCCAATAC
Source organism: uncultured Granulosicoccaceae bacterium (assembly GCA_938028465.1). Lineage (GTDB taxonomy): Bacteria > Pseudomonadota > Gammaproteobacteria > Granulosicoccales > Granulosicoccaceae > Granulosicoccus. The sequence goes on from CALJAA010000013.1 coordinate 5,983, forward strand.
AACCATGGCTACCGCACCCAAGCCGAGTTGCCAAAAGGGCAATTGTGGTGGTACCGCTAGCGCCAAAAGGGTTGCGGCTAATACAATACTGCCATCACGCAAAGCTACAGCAACAGAGCGATCTCTTAATCGCATGCATACGGCTTCGGTTGTGCTGGCAATCAATATGCAAAAAATGATATTGATAAACACCATTGGGCTAATGAGCCAGGCATAGGCTGCTGTTCCCGGCACTAGTGCCAGAAGCACTAATAGCATCACGTTGGTGAGCGATTTGCTCGAGTGCAATGATGTGTTCATGAGGGTTTATTGCTTTTGGCGCGTGCTAGTGCTGCTTTGATATCCATCGCCGCGGGAGCACTGGCTACCTGGCGTTTTTTATCAAGCAACTCTTGCTCTCGCTCTTTTGCTCTGCGCGCCAAGCGTTTTTCTCTGGCGGCAAACCGGGTTTCGGCTAATTGTGCGTCTATTTGTATTTGCTGTTGCGTCTTTAACGTTTGCTTGCTCTTGATAAAATAATCGGTCAATGGAATCGAGGAGGGGCAGACCAGGTCACAACATCGGCATTCGATGCAGTTAGGTAGATGATAGTCGTAGAGCATATCGACACTGTGTCGGTATCTGAGTAGCTGTTGCGGCATCAAGGATTCTGGACAAACATCGGCGCAATCTCCACAACGAATACAAGCTTGTTCGGTCGCTTTAAGATTCGTTGTTTCAATGATAACGGTATTGCATTTAGCATTGACTGCTACATTAGGTAGATCGTTAACACCTTTCTCAAGCGCAGTGCCGCTGAGTGGGCCGCCTAGGGTTATCGCGACATGGCGGTTGATCTTATTGTTGGATAAATGAGCGGGTAAGTTGTTAGTGTGTTTGAGTAAGTGTGCGAGTGAGGTGCCGAAAAGAGCATAGACATTGCAAGGCTCGTTTGCGGCACTGCCGGCAACGCTCACTACTCTGCCAAACAACGGTTGGCGTTTAACGGCATGATGCACGCTGTAGGCAGTGGCAACATTGAAGCACAACATATTATGGTCGGCTGGATGTTGGTTTTTTGTTATGCGAACACCGCTTAGTTGCCGGAGTAAAACCGTTTCTGCACCGCCGGGGTATCGTGTAGGTATGATGCATAGCTGTACTCTGGCATCTGCATACTCTGCCATTGCTTTCTTGATGGATTCGATTGCCGCTATTTTGGTGTCTTCTATCGCTACAATGCATTGCTTACACTGAGTAATTTGCGTTAACACATTAATCCCTAATACTACTTCTGAGGCGTTCTCAAGCATCAAGGCCTCATCGCAGGCGATCATGGGCTCGCATTCCGCTGCATTAATCACTAATGTAGCTAATTGAGTTTGTTGTTGGCTCAATAGTTTTTTTAATGTTGAAAACCCCGCGCCGCCTAAGCCTGCTAGCCCCGCTGCGTCGATTGCTGCCATAGGGTTATCGGCTTCAGTGATAGCTGAGGTAAACGTGTTAGTACCATCGGGTATTAGCTTGATTGTGTAGTCGGCATTGTTTTTCTGAACATCACTTATACGGCCCGACCAGCTGGCTAAAACGCCTGCCGCGATTTCTTGGCCAGCTAGCACGATATCGCCAACTTCAATTAATGGCTCCTTGGCATTGAACAGTAACTCAGGGGGCAGAGGTACGGTTTTGATGGGATTGCTCAAGCCCTGCTTGTTGGGCGCTAGTGCGATCCCTCCGCGAAACGCGGATACAGTAGAAGTTGAGTTGGTCAAGTGTCGGGCCATTGAATAGTGCTGGCGCCAGTTTATCATGGCCCTAGAGCTGATTAATGCTGGGCATTAGCTGGTTTTCAGCATTGTGTATCTATGACAGAATGAGCGACTCCTTCACACCTTTGCTGCTATCGCGGTATATGTGTAATGCCATCAAACGACAATATAGGGTTTAACTAATGAAGCATCCAAATAATCCATTTACGCGGGCTATCCGTAACGGTGAAAAACAGATTGGTTTATGGGTGAGTATGGCGAGCGATGTATCGGCTGATATTGTGGCAAGTAGTGGATATGATTGGGTGGTTATCGATATGGAGCATTCTCCAAATACGATCCCTACAGTCGTGACTCAGCTTAGTGTGTTTGATAATAGCGGTACCACGCCATTAGTACGGCCTGATTGGAATGACACAGTAAAGGTTAAGCGTTTGCTTGATATCGGCGCGCCTGGTTTGTTATTTCCAATGGTGCAATCAGTTGAAGAGGCAGAGGCTGCAGTGCGCGCAACTCGATACCCACCTCGCGGTGTAAGAGGCGTAGCGGGCGCAACTCGCGCAACTCGTTATGGTCGCTGCAAAGATTATTTTGAGCGGGTAGAAGAAGAAACCACCGTTATTGTTCAACTTGAAACTAAACAAGCGCTAGATCAGGCTGAAGAGATTGCAGCCGTTGATGGTGTGCACGGTGTATTTTTTGGCCCGGCAGATATCGCCGCTGATATGGGGTTTTTAGGTAAGCCGATGAGCAAAGAAGTATGGGATCTAATACTCCCAACGGCCGCTAAGCTTGCGAATAAAGGTGTGCGCTGCGGTACGCTGGTATTGGATTCAGCAAAGGCTGCAGAACTCTTGCGTGGTGATTTTACGTTTGTCGCGTGTGGTCTGGATTCTGCGTTACTAGCTAGGAGTGTTGATCAGCTGTTGGCTGATGTGAAGTCTGGGATTTAATGTCATCCTGCATTGTCATCCCCGCGCAGGCGGGGATCCATAGTTGGTGCGGAGTAGGTATCTCATATTCATATTAGCAACCACTCTTATGAGGAATATTGACTCTTTTATAAAAATGTAGGCCTATGCCTCGATACACATGGATCCCCGCCTGCGCGGGGATGACAGCCTTGCGGGGATGCAGCATGGGAATGACAACCTTTCCCTAGAACCAATAATTAAACTGTGAAGTAGATCACCCGCCGCGACACACTGTGTCACGGGGTTGCTCTGAGTGCCGTTACTCCTTTTAGCCATATTGGATGGGGGTAGCACGAGTGACTGGATCGCTAAAGCCTAAGTTGGTGTCAGTAACACCTTACGAAATTGCAGCTTTGCCTGAATGGGTTGAAGTCAGCGAATATGGTGATGTGCCGCCTCAACATATTGATTCTCCCCAGGTGTTTAACTTGGTCGATTATCAGATGCGTATTGACTCCAATCGCTCCGCCAACTTTACACGCCTCAGTTTTACGATCCTCGATGCTTCTCGCATTGATGAGGGCTCGCAATTTTTATATGAAGTTGTACCCGGTGCACAGCAAGTGGTTTTTCATAGCTGTGTTATTCATCGTGGTGAAAACGCCATTAACGCCCTAAATGCCGACAATATTCGAGCGGTTCAGCGCGAGCGTGAATTAGAAAATCACATCAGCACTGGTCGAGTAACCGTTGAGTTAATTATTGATGACGTCCGGGTGGGCGATACCATTGATCTGTCGGTAACCCAATATGATTTAGTGGGTGAGCACCCTTTGTATGGGCACTACTTTCAGGCGAAAAACTGGTTAAGTTGGGGTGTGCCAGTGCTTTCCCAAAAGCTTCGTGTTCAGAATGAATCTGATGGGTCAATTTATTTTAGAGAGATTGACTCTGAACAGGAAGTCGATAGGCGGGAATCAATATTGGCAGGCGGTAGCCTTTCGCGCGAGTGGAATAATTTGCCAATGCGAGAGAATACGCCCGGAGTGCCTCTCTGGTTTTGGCCGCCTATTTATTTTGTAACAAGCGAATCAAGC
>CALJAA010000014.1 GCA_938028465.1 uncultured Granulosicoccaceae bacterium
CAATAAGCCAAATCCAAATACAGTAGCGACTCGCCATTTATTAAGCCGTGCAGTTAAAAAGTTCTCCACGCATACAAAAACAATGGATAAAGCAATAAGCGGCTCAACGATCGACGGTGACACCACTAACAAGCCTGTGGCACCGAGTGCGAGCGTAATGGAATGGGCCAGCGTAAAAGTAGTTATTTGTACCAATAGTGGCCTCCACTTGGGGGCCAATAAAAACAAACCTACGACAAACAATATGTGATCCAAGCCTTTTGGCAAAATATGCTCAAACCCAACTACGATGTAGTTAAAAATAGTGCTACCGAATGAGTGCGTAGAGGCTCGTTCAAAAGATATGAGCTCACTTCTTTGCCCCGGCGATAACAACACAGCAAAGTCCATTTCCTGCATATTGCTGTTGCCCCGTACAATCACCTCGCCAAACACCTCACTCCATTGCCAATAAAAATCGGACACGCCAGCAGGTACCGAAGCACTTAGCTTAATTACGGAATCTCTGGGGATGCTGGTATCGCCTACATCCGGTATCTCTATCGATGCAACCTCAAGAGCTACAACCTCTTTATCAGAATGAGTAATCAGAATAGATGAGAGGAATCTTAGTTTGAAGAGCTCAAACTCGGCTAACAGCTCACCTTGCTGTCGGCCTCGTAAGTTTTGATAGATATCGCTATTGTCTGATTCATCAGTATTGTCATGCTCGGGGCTTATACCGGCAATGAGGCTTTCTAGGTTTAGTGAGACATCAATGTTTAAATCGGCACCTACGCCGCTGTCAGAATTATTCGCATAATTCAGATCAACAATCGCAGGCCTAATTTCGTGTGCAACGGCAGTACTAAACGAAGCTGTACACAACAAAATGAAAAATAACCATCGTAAGCTATTGCCTACAATGGCCACAAATTTGCGCCTGCAACTGATGTTGTCCATTTTGAGCATTGATAGTCGTAGTGTTTATTTTTTAATTTTGCCGAGACCCATAGTGGCACACTCTTATAGTGATAAACAAAGCAGTACAGCCAAGATGAGATCCTGACTGTACTCAAATCACGTATCACAACTCTCAAGAGTGATACGCGCACTAGCGCTTGGGCAGCAATCCTGAGCAAGATCTCACAGCACGCCACCTCCTGAAAAACGAGGACAAGAGAGACATCGGCAATCAGCCCATAAAACCTTTATACGCATTACGTGTAGGGTTGGATGCAACGGTTGCTAGATAGCGTGTTGAAAAGCGCTTTTGGAGAGAACAAATGAGAATGGGTGCAATCTTTCTAGATTGCCTACACCCTGTGGTAGATGCTAACGATGAGGATTAATGAAAATGAAACTCAATCAGGCTTAGCTGGCCGTAGGTAGCTTGGCAAAGTTGAACCAATACTCGCAAAAGTGATTAGCGACTTCCTTCATGCCTTTAGCAGAAACGGACTTACAAATAAAAGAACTGGCACCTAGCTTATAAGCCTTGCTAATATCGTGTTCAGCCGCAGATGTCGTCAGCATGCACACGGGCAGATGACCATAGGTTTCATCTTCTCTAAGCTTGGTTAATATTTCAAAACCGTTTTCTTTTGGAATGTTGATATCGAGCAGAATCACGTCAGGCATCACCACTTCACTCTTATCCGCAAATTCACCACGGCAGTTCAGATAGTCAAATAGGTCAGCGCTGTTTTGCACACTTCTAAAAATGAGGTCTTCACGACTCTCACGGAAAGCCCGCCTGGTTAGATAGATGTCTTCGTCATCATCATCAACCATTAATATGACTGGATTTTTCTTTGGTGAATGCATACTGCCTACTACGTAAAATTAATCAAAAAGGTACTGCCGACATCTGGTTCGCTCTCTGCTGACAAACGCCAATTGTGTTTGTCACAAACGGTGCTACAAATCGCCAAGCCTATTCCGTTTCCTTTATAGTCTTTGTTCCGGTGCAATCGATTGAAAGGTTCGAATATCTTACGAGCGAACTCCATTTCAAATCCTATTCCATTATCGGACACAGATACGCCTTCTTGAAGGCTCTCACCCAAGCCTTTCACCGTAATTCTCAATGGTCGAGCCTTAGAGCGGTACTTAATACCATTGCTAATCAAGTTTACAAAAAGTTGCCTTAGCATTCCTTTGTCACCTTCTACATCTGGCAGCGATTCTATTGTGATGACAGCCCCAGATTCTTCAATAACGATATCCAGTTCCACTATCACTTCATCTAACAATTTATTCAGCGAGATGGGTTCATGCTGTGGTTCTTCTTGAGATGCTCCGGAAAAACGTAAAAGATCGTGGATCAAGGTGCTCATTCGATTAGAAGCATCGACAATGACTTTCAAATGGTAACTCGCGTCGTCATTTAGCTCACCATCCAGATCATCTTCAAGAAAACTACTGAACTGTTGAATTTTGCGCAGTGGTTCTTGTAAATCATGAGAAGCGATAAATGCAAACTGATTAAGGTTTTCATTGGCTGTTTCCAGTAAACGATTTTGCTCTTCTACACTTCGTGAGGCTTTATTTCGTTCTGAAACATCGGTTAGTACCACCATTCGTAACCCTTGCAAGGTACCTACTGTTTTGATGCTGCAATTCAATTCTACTTCGAGGTATTCGCCATCAGGCAGCGTTAGTGTCAGTGGAAATCGCTCAGTTTCGCCATCAAGCAACGCTGCTTTTAAACCAGCCTTGTCATCGATATCAAACGCGTTGTAACAGTTTTTACCTGGCAGTAGTTCAGGATCAATATTAAGTTTATGACAAAGGCGGTTACTAGCGGAAATAATCAACCCATCGGCATCACTTAAAAACATCATGGCTGGAACAGTTTGAAACAGGCTTTGGTAGTACTCACTCTGCTTAGACATGAAATCAATCTGTTCTTGATTTCCTACCAGCAAGCCGATCCAATTACCGATAAACAACAAGAAACTATGGTCATCGGCGCTGTACGGCTTTCCGCGAGGTTTATTTGACGTGAAGTTAACAGCGCCATAGGGGCCATTCGCGGTTTGAATTGAAGCACCAATAAAGCTCTCTACATCGCTAACTTTGCAGCAAGGTAATTCACCTATTTCGCTTTGCGATACGTTATCAACAGCCAGTTGAGTTTCGCTCTCAACGAACAGACCACAAAAGGTATCCTCTAGTTTTAGCTTAGTGCCTACTTTGAACTTTTGCTCGACGCTACTATAGGCACATTTCACTTCAAAGGAGTCGCCGATGATCATACTAACTATGGCCGTATCAAGCTGATAGTACTCGAGCCCTACTTCTAACAAATGCTCCAGTTTTTGTTGGTAACCCAAACCCTCATCTGAAAATATGGCGAATAGCTTATCTCTAGCTGCAATATAAGCCTGCTCTTCAGTGCAGTCATAACCGTTTGTTTGATATTCAACAGTAGTGACGCCGTCATGAGTTATCGCACGTGTGAACGTACGGGCGGATCGCGTCGTGCCATCAGCTACAGTCGTTGTAAATATGCTAGTTCGGGTTTCGCCTGGTTTGAACCCTTCCATAAATTCGCGAAGAGAGTCACCAGCCTCCCGCCCACGTATATCGTACATGCTCTTACCAATGATATTTGCAACGGTACTAGACCAACGATCGGCAAAGGGTTGGTTGCAGTAGATAATCTTGTCAGTTTCTGCTTCCCAGCGAACAAAAAAACTATCAGTCGTTTCTACAATATCTTTATATTGCGCACCGACAACTTCAAATGTTTCTTTTAGTAGTGGTTGGCTCATAAGCATTCAGCTCGCATAAACTTTCGAGGGCTTGATATTTTGTTTATTACAATCAAAATAAATAGCTACCTTGCTCCTCCGTTTTTCGTGTTTTTCTCTTTGATAATGTCGTTACAAAGCCGTTCCTGCTGTTCAGATTGGAGTATCAAGCCTGCTTCAGTATTATCAATTATCAACACCCACTGTCCGATCGTATCTGCAAATAAATGCAGATCTATGATTGTGTCTGTTGAAATTTGCGTATTGACTAAAACCACTGCTTTTTCGCCGATTGGCAGTAGTTGAGCTATCGCAGGAAGTTGTTCACTAATTAGCACACCTTTCTCTATAGAAGGCATACCGCATTTCTCTAGCGCACCCCCACGATTGATAACAACATTGTCATTATCCAAGCACAGGTAAGCCATGGCTCTACTGCACACAGGCAATGTTTTCACATACCTTGCTACTGATAATGGTAGGTCGTTAGTCATTTTAAATGGGCTCTTAGCTACTTAATTATTAGCCATTAATAGGTAACAGTGCGCTTGCCAGCGCCTCAAACATCTCGTTTACACCGCTATCCGTCTTTGCACTGGTTTCCATAACGGCAACTGCTACATTCGCCAACTGCTGTAATTCAGCAATATCGGCTTCCCATTCATCTTTTAAGTCAGACTTATTCAGTACTAATACAAAAGGCTTCGGCCCAAGCGTGTTGTTTACCAAATCATGTAAACTCAAAGCGCTCTTATACGTATTAGGACGCGTAGGATCAACGACTAAAAGATACCCAGCCATGCCACGTAAGTAGGCGGGCAAAACCTTTTGATGGTTATCCTCTCCATATACGTCCCATAGAAGCAAAGAGAGTTCCTGTTCACCTATGTTTACAACCTTTTTATCAATTTTTACACCAATCGTTGTGGTGTACTTTTCAGAGAAAATGCTGTCGACATAACGCCTCACCAAGCTTGTTTTACCAACGGCGAAGGCTCCCAACATGCATACTTTTTTCTGTAACAAAGAGTTCGTTCCTATAGTTTCTTAATCAGCCAAATAAACACGGTCAACACCCGTGACCACTTGCGCTAACTTTTTTGCCTGTTCAAGCCATTCCACTCTTTCTAGCCCTACATCGCCACGTATGAACAAGGTGTTATTTTCAAGTGATAGCGTTATGCCTTCTGGTGGATTTAGTATTTTATTTAATCGACGAAGCGTAAAATCAGGGTTTAAAGCTTGATAGGCTTTAAATTGATAAGTGACGTGCTCATAATTCAAACTGGTATCTTCGAGTAATTCCTCAGGATGTAGTGCTAATGGATCACGAAGCCCACTCAAACGATATTCTCTAAAACTGCGTTCGCTGTTTGTCACTATAATACCGGGCTGCTGTTGAACACTATCGACATACTTATTCCATCGATTATTGTCATAGATACCGTAGGCAGTCCACAAAACAAATCCAACCACTGCTAAGCCCAAACCGACCAAAATCTGTTTGATCCGACCCGGTAGATTGCGCCATTTATTTTTAAAGGTACCGTCATGCGTCATCAGGAATTCTTGTAGCTCAGGACGTAACGGATCAAACGGTTCCGTTTCACCCGAGTAGTTTTTAAGCTGTGACTGATAACCTTGGTGAATATCCTCTAGCTTCACTTGCATTGCTTCGCGGATTTTTTGTGGAGCGATACCACGTATTACAGCGGCTAGTACCGCCGATGGCCCCCACTCTATCCAAACCGACAACTCACCTACTTGCAAAGTGTTTAATCCATCAAACTCATCTGCAGCAAAAGCCTCGTGTACAAACGATTGTATTGCGCTCAACATACCGCTAACCATGTCTGCGTCTTGAGTTAAGGCAGATTCAGAAGCGACGTGGCATACAGGTAGCCCAGTTTCCTTCTCGATTAAGAATAACTGCTCCAAGCGATATCGACGCTTCTTGGCATTTTTATCCGGCGTCAACATAGCCGTGATCATTTTGCGCATTGCTGGGCCAAGAATAGGAAATAAGGCATCCGCCATGATGTCGGGTTCGTCTCTAGCCGTTTGATGAAATTGGCTTACTACAACCGGCTTTAATGCCTCACCAAGCGCTTCATCTTGAGACAATCGAAGCTTCATAGCAGGCACCAATACCTCACTGGCATCTTGCGCTCGAGTTTTAGGGTCGCTGAGTTTTTCTTCTAATTGATCAAGGCGTTGTAGCCCTTCTTCGATACGGGCGCGATCAGATGCAAACAGCAGTTTGCGAACAGCTTCTATTTCTGTTGACTCATCCTTTGGCACGTCATTTTGACCATGCGTGCCAACAAGCTTTGCAACAGCGTCTTTGCTATTAGGCACCAGTGATATCCATTAAGATTTGGGTTGCCCAGTAAGCTGGCTAGCAACATCACCTAATAGGCTTGATAGTGCACCTTTATCCAGCTTTTGAGCATTCAGATCGGCAATTGCAGTCTCTAGTCGTTGCATTATTTCATCACGGCTAGATTGCATTGAATGAGTGAGTTGTTTGTTGGCTTTATTCAGTTGCGCTTCTAGTTCGTTCTGCACCTTGCCATTATTATCATTTGCTTGGCTAAGCTGCGTCATTAGCTTAGTTTCGGCCGCACTCAGGCTATTGTTTGTTTCAGCTAAATCACTAGAGAGCTTCTTGTCGGTTTCCTCAACCTTCAAATTAACGCCGCTCAGGCTCTCATCAAGCTTGCGGTGTAAATCAGAAAATTGATTTTCGACATTTTTCTGCAAGCTAGCGAGTTGATCTTCCACATAGCTATGTAGAGATGAAATCTGGTTGCTGTAAGAATCCATTTGCTTCCCGAAAAGGATTTCCTGAAGCGTTCCTAGCTCACCACCCGATAATTCTGGCTGTTCTAGCTTAAGCTTGGCCACGGCTGAGTTTGAATCATTCACGCCTGACCCTGACTCCTTAGCGCCTGCTGAATCAAGTTCCTGGTCTGACTTAGCCATAGTAGATCCTCTGCAATACATGCTTGGGCACCTAGCCAATCAATAGCTTAGCTGCACCTTCCATTGGGTTGATAATAGTATGTGAGGTTATTACGACACAAAACCGCGACCTCCTTGAACGCAATTTCTGGTGGATAACCTATGGTTTCCATTTCCGCACATACAGCCGGTTTAATCAAGATATGGACCACATACGGTCAAGCTTAAATTTATATTTGGCAGCCAGATTGGCAATGAGGTTACGAGAGCGTCAGTAGTTAGACGCAACAACGCTGTAATAAGCCAGACAATTTGAAAACAGCTGTCTTTTATTCTTTTAGAAGGGGGTTATACCAAGCGAACAAGGAGTGTTAATGCGTTTCTTAAAAGAGGCCGGCCATTAGCTGACCGGGCCTCGGTCCCAGACTGCTTGCGAAAGCATAGTGTTTGGGAATTAAGTACGACTGTATTGCTGTCATTCTTGCTGATGACTTGAAAACAGTAACGGCCAGCCGTTCTAACCCTGTTTACAATTCGACACAATCTAGAGAGTTGCGCACAAAATAGCTGCCAAAGATGCGCTTTACCACACCAAGTTATCCTTAATTGAGCCTTCGATCACAATCACGAAACAATCACTTGGTGTTTGCAAGGTGAATAATCAAGAACCGAGCGTAGAAAACGATACAAGCTGTAGAAGGTGATATTTCGCACAATTTTTGCTTGTGCTATCAACTAGAAGTGTCTTATCGACATTTTAAATCAAAGAATTACCTTAGGTGGAACCGTGTCAGCAAACCAAGTCGAAACATCAGTACTAGTCGTCGATGACGACGACGACATTAGATACGCCATTGGCACTATCCTAAAAAAGTGCGGCTGCGTAGTATCAGAAGCTGTATCAGTGGAAGATGCCCTCGTTGACTTGAGCGAAAACAAATATGACATTGTGTTCTCAGACATGCGCTTTCACGGCGGCATCGGAGGGGAAGCCTTATTGGAGTTCACCAACAAAAACTTACCCGAGCTGGATGTCGTGCTCATTTCATGCGCCATGGATACGCAGCGAAAAAAAGAGCTCGTGGCACAAGGTGCAGCTATGTGCTTACAGAAGCCGTTTTTTAAAGACGCCTGTCTGGATGTATTGGCTCAATTAGCAGAACAACACCGCAAAGCTGCTTAAATTTCTGACTCTGCCGATCAAACCGCCTTCCAAAATCTTAGCTGACATCCGCAAGCGATTTACTTTATACAGTGAATAATGAGCAATCATTCGCTCGTCGTCACCACAAGCCTTCATTTTTATCTACATCATCACATTAAACACTCGTGTTTGTAACGCAGTGATTCAAACCTGTATCTAACAGTTAAAAACTAGTGACCAAATGTAAACGGTTTACTTTTTTGATAATGCCTGTTGAAGAATCTAGCTGGCGATCCGTTAGTGGTTTACTCGCAGCGTAGTAGGTAAATCTATGTACCCATATGTTGTGTTTTTAATATAAATGTGGTTTGACTTACATAACTTGAAGTGTAGAGATCCAAAGCTACCCAGCTGTAAAGGAGTTATTACATGCATAAGCAAAACAATGAAAATGAGCCTAAACCCAAACCCGATCTCTTTGGTTTATTGTTTTACAAAACAGTGAACCTAGCAAGCCAACGGGGTAAAACCCCGCACACTGAAACAACGAAACACAGAGGTAACGATCAAAATCAAGCTCGAAAAAAAAAGTAATCAAAAAATACATGCACCCGAAAAAATAACAAACTGGCAAGCATGACACTAACGCCCCTGATTTAAGAATTAGGGATAGGAGAAAACGATGAATATCTACCAATCAACCTTAATAACACCTGAAATTTTTCCGTCGGGGGCTATTACAGATTTCGACCACGATGCTAGCCGCAAACTTGTGCAAGTTAAAAAGACCACTGCAAAGATTGCGCGAAATGTTTTTGTTCATCTGCCACCTCAACCGACGATGGCGTAACAGCAACTCACTATCAAGCATAAGAAAACAGGGATTACACTATGAACAAATCACTACAATTAATGTCTGATGACGAACTAGAAAATGAAGGCATCCGACTTAAATCGCCTAATCGAAAATCAAAAGAAAAGAGTCAGAAAAAATC
>CALJAA010000015.1 GCA_938028465.1 uncultured Granulosicoccaceae bacterium
GGTAAGTTTGAAGCTGATTTAGAGCGTTATCGAGAACTTAAAACGCACCCTGATGATCGAAAAACCGCTGGGTAATATTTAGATAAGCTCGTTAGAGATGTTAAACAGTGAGTAATTGTTATGGGTGCTCACTTTTAACAAGCCGCTTGTAACAAGTCGCTCGGCAAATAACCCGTTCGATGATCTTGTATTGTCACCCGGTATTAATAATGCTGCCTACTCCAGCATCAGTAAATAACTCCAGTAGTACTGCGTGTTCAACGCGACCATCCAATATCACTACACTGCCCACGCCTGATTTGACTGCATCCACTGCGCATTGAACCTTGGGCAACATGCCGCCATAGAGCGTACCGTCTGCAATGAGTTCTTTTATTTGGCTGGTTGAGACTGGTGTCAGTAGCTGTTCGTTTTTATCAAGAATACCCGGAGTATTAGTTAACAGGAGCAGGCGTGATGCCTCTAGCGCTGTAGCCATCGCACTGGCGACCAAATCTGCGTTGATATTATAACTGGCGCCATTGGCATCAGTGCCGATGGGTGCAATAACAGGTATGAAGTTGTCTTGTAGTAGTTGGTTAACCAGCTTGATGTTAACTTGATCGACTTCGCCAACATAGCCCAGCACATCTTTGGCTTGCCCTTCAAGCTGCATTGTTTTAGCTTGAATGGTGCTGCTATCTTTGCCGGTAATGCCAACGGCGCGGCCTCCGGCTTGGTTAAGCAAAGAGACAATATCTTTATTGACTAAACCACCGAGCACCATTTCAACCACTTCCATAGTAGCGCTGTCGGTTACTCGCATGCCTTCAACAAAATTACTTTGTATATTAAGCTTGTCTAGCATTTGGCCAATTTGTGGGCCACCACCATGTACAACCACTGGGTTAATGCCGACTTGTTTGAGCATGACGATGTTTTGCGCGAAACACCGTTTAAGGTGTTCGTCTGTCATCGCATTACCACCGTATTTGATCACGATGGTTTGTCCGGTATAGCGTTGGATGTAGGGTAGTGCTTCGTTTAAAACGCGCGCGGTATGTCGAGCGGATTCTTGTTCGGTGTTATTCACTGGAGTTGAGCTCACGAGTGCGCCGCTAGGTGCGCTAGCGTACCTAGTTCGGCGTCTCGTTCAGCATGTCGTGCAAAAAATTTAAAACGGAGGAGTAACACTGCTGTCAGTTTCACGCATGGTTTCACGAAATTCATTTTGGATACGCTCTAGCGCTTCTTGAGTATCAGCCTCGAAGCGTATCACTAATGAAGGTGTGGTGTTGGATGCGCGTACTAAGCCCCAGCCGTCTTTAAAGTCGGCGCGTAGGCCGTCGATTGTGGTGAGCTTGGCATCGTTAAAATTAGCTTGTTTTACGAATTTTTCGATAAACGCATGCTGCGCACCATCTTCATCTAATACAACGTTAAGCTCGGGTGTATTGATGCTGTTAGGGATCTCGCCAAATATCTCGCTGGCCTTACGATCAGTAGCTGATAGTATTTCTAGTAGACGTGCTGCTGCGTATAGGGCATCGTCAAAACCGTACCAGCGTTCTTTAAAAAACAGGTGGCCGCTCATCTCGCCACCCAGCAGTGCGCCAGTTTCTTTGATGCGCGCCTTAATAAACGAATGGCCTGTTTTCCACATGTCAGGCTCGCCGCCTGCTGCTGTAATTGCTTCTGGTAAAACTTTTGAGCATTTCACGTCATAAATAATTTTTGCACCTGGGTTACGCGATATAACATCTTGTGCAAATAGCACCATTTGACGATCAGGCCAAATGACATTACCTTTGTCATCGATAACACCGACTCTGTCGCCGTCTCCATCAAAAGCTAAGCCCACTTCCAGTTCGTTATCGATAACGGTTTTAATTAGGTCTTGTAGGTTCTCTAGCTTGGCTGGATCTGGGTGATGATTAGGGAACGTACCATCCACTGTTGCATACAAGCTTTTGCTCTCACACTGCAGTGCTTCAAACAAGGCAGGAGCGGCTGTGCCTGCTACACCATTACCGCAATCAAATGCAATGCGCATGGGACGCTTGATTTTAATATCATCGGTGATGCGTTGTAGGTAGTCGTCTAGTACGTCAACGGTGGAGTAGCCACCTTTGCCGGTTTTTAGATTGTCTGCTTGTAAGCGTTCGTACAATGCATTGATGCCATCTCCAAATAACGCGTCACCACCTACCATCATTTTTAAGCCGTTGTACTCGGGTGGGTTGTGGCTACCTGTCACCATAATGCCGGTGCCAGTTTCTAGATGATGAGTTGCATAGTAAAGCACTGGGGTTGGCACCATGCCAATATCAATCACGTCCATGCCGCACGAGCGAATACCTTCGCTTAGGGCTTCAATTAAATCTGGCCCCGATAGGCGTCCATCGCGAGCCAATACGCACTTACTGATATCGCGTTCTAGGCATTCGCTCGCGAATGCTCTGCCGATTTCCCTAACAACGTCGGGAGTGAGTGTATCCGTGACAACGCCGCGGATGTCGTAGGCGCGGAAAATAGCCGGTGATATATTCATTGTTAGTTCCTATGGGACTGATTCGGGCTCATAGCGGGCTGTGAGTCCGAGTTATAGCATTGCAGTGCAACACCCATGCCCTTCGTGTGTGAAGTTGTTAAAAGGACGTTAGCTTTGGCCTGTAGAGCCAAAACCGTCGCTGCCACGTTCGCTGCTGTCAAAAGTATCCACGCGATTAAACTGTACCTGCGCAACTGGCACAATCACCAATTGGGCGATCCGAGTACCGACTTCGATCAAAAAGGGGTCCGACCCACGGTTCCAACAAGATACAAATAGCTGGCCCTGATAGTCAGAGTCGATTAAGCCCACTAAGTTGCCTAACACGATTCCGTGTTTATGGCCTAAGCCAGAGCGCGGCAAAATGATGCCGGCGTAGCCTGGATCTTTGATGTAGATGGCTATGCCGGTAGGGAGTAACTTTGTCTGGCCCGGGTTGAGTGTTAGGTCTTCGTCAAGGCAGGCTCGTAAGTCGAGCCCAGCGCTGCCTACGCTTGCGTATTCGGGAAGGTCGATACTGTTACCGATACGTTCATCGATAACGGTGTAGTCAATTGTTTGCAACATGGTTTAAACCAAGAGTCAGTTTATTTGTTTAGCAATTAATTTTAAAAGTTGCCGAGCAACATCAAGCTTGGCAGCGGGTGCGATCTGTTCTTTGTTCTTGCCCCAATAAACGCTGAGCGAATTGGTATCAGATCCGAACACTGGGTTGTTTGCTTGACCAACCTGGTTGGCCGCAATCATATCGAGTTTTTTCGCATTTAGTTTGCCTTGAGCATTTTTTTCTAGGTTTTGGGTTTCTGCGGCAAAGCCAACACAAAACGGGCGAGCCTTTAGCGATGCAACTGTTTTGAGAATATCGGGGTTACGGACCAACTCTAGTGTGAGTTCGTCATCGGTTTTCTTTATTTTCTCACTCGAAAATTTAGCAACTTTATAGTCTGCCACGGCGGCAACAGAGATGAATACATCCGCATTTTTCACCGCGTTCAGTGTGGCATCCAGCATGTCATCTGCAGTTTTGACATCAATGCGCTTAACATGTGGAGGTGTATCCAATGCAACTGGGCCAGCGATTAGCGTTACCTCTGCACCCATTGCTTGTGCGGCTGTGGCTAGTGCAAAACCCATTTTGCCTGAGCTCCGGTTGCTAATAAAACGCACTGGATCAATGGCTTCTTCGGTTGGGCCTGCGGTTATCACAAATGATTTGCCTTGTAGTTCATTGCTGTTGTTGGGTGTCGTCGTAATTGCAGCTGCCAATGCATCCCTTATTGCTTCAGGTTCGCTCATACGGCCTTCGCCAACTTCGCCACAGGCTTGTTCTCCAGCTCCGGGGCCAATGATACTAGCGCCACGAGAAACCAGTGTGGCCAAGTTAGCTTGTGTGGCGGGGTTGCTCCACATCAGGCGATTCATGGCTGGCGCGATCGCCAGTGGTGCCTCTGTTGCCAAGCAGCAGGTGGTGAGTAGGTCGTCGGCCAAGCCATTGGCTAGGCGTGCCATCACGTTTGCAGTGGCCGGGGCGATCAACACGTAGTCTGCCCACCGCGCCAGTTCGATATGCCCCATGGCTGCTTCCGCGGCCGGGTCGAGCAGATCAGTGTGTACTGGGTTGCCAGTGAGGGCTTGGAAGGTGAGCGGGGTGATAAATGCCTGAGCGCCTTGGGTCATTATCACGCGCACATCGGCACCAGCATCTATAAGGCGCCTTGCGAGGATGGCGCTCTTATAGCTCGCGATACCGCCGGTGATTCCCAGCAGGATTTGTTTGCCTTGCAGTGCAGCTGACATAGGTGAATGTTAACAGTTGATTGAGGGCCATTGGATAACGGCTTTGATTTATGCTTCACTCAAACGAGATAAACGGGGACAATATCTTGGCAGCGCAACGATCGTGCCGGGATAATAGCGGTTCTTCGCTAAAAAACCCTCTTAAACACATTAACTCAACGGGAAATTAACCGTGAAAGACTCATACCAAGCCGTGGTTATTGGCGGAGGCGTCGTCGGGTGCTCTGTGCTGTTTCATCTTGCTAGGGCTGGCTGGAAGGACGTTTTGTTGATAGAGCGCTCGGAGCTCACCTCTGGCTCGTCCTGGCATGCCGCTGGTGGCTTTCATACGCTTAATGGCGATCCCAATGTTGCCAAGCTACAAGCGTACACCGTATCGCTATACGACGAGCTAGAAGAGATCTCTGGGCAGTCATGTAGCTTGCATCTCACCGGTGGTGTGATGATGGCTGACTCCGAAGAGCGCATGGATTTTTTAAGGCTGACTCACGCCCGAGGTCGATGCTTGGGGATGGAAACCGAAATCATCACCCCTTCGGAAGCCAGGCAGATGTTCCCGTTAATGGAGGAGAGCAATTTTATCGGTGCCTTGTGGGATCCGGTTGAAGGGCATCTTGATCCATCGGGAACCACTCATGCCTATGCAAAAGCTGCCAAAGTGTTAGGTGCTGAAATCGAACTACGTAATCGCGTCATGGATATCACTCAAGAGGTGGACGGCACTTGGAATATCGTGACCGAAAAAGGCACGGTGAAAACCGAACACGTTGTTAATGCTGGTGGCTTATGGGCACGCGAAGTTGGACGCATGGTTGGTTTAGAGCTTCCAGTTTTAGCTATGGAGCATATGTATTTACTGACTGACGATATGCCGGAAGTCATGGCGTTTAATAAATCAACTGATAGAGAATTAGTTGGCGTCATTGATTTTAAAGGTGAGATATACACACGCCAAGAAGGTAATGGTTTATTGCTAGGTACCTATGAAAAAGCCTGTAGGCCTTGGTCGCCTGTTAATACGCCTTGGGATTTTGGCCATGAGTTGTTGCAACCAGATCTTGATCGTATTGCACCGTCGCTCGAAATTGGGTTTAAACATTTTCCAGCGTTTGAAAAGGCGGGTATTAAACAAGTGGTTAATGGGCCGTTTACGTTTGCGCCTGATGGCAATCCATTAGTTGGGCCTGTGCAAGGCTTGACTAACTTTTGGTGTGCCTGTGCAGTGATGGCCGGTTTCTCTCAAGGTGGAGGTGTTGGGCACGCGCTGGCTAATTGGATGGTTGATGGTGATCCGGGCTATGACCTATGGGGCATGGACGTGGCACGTTTTGGTGATTGGGCAACGCTGCGTTATACCAATGCAAAGGTGCGTGAAAATTATTCCAGACGTTTTTCAATTCGGTTTCCGAATGAAGAGCTACCGGCTGCACGGCCACAGCAAACCACGCCACTATATGACGTGATGAAAGATCAAAATCATGCCGTGATGGGTGATAGCTGGGGTTTAGAAACACCTATGTGGTTTGCGCCATCAAGTAGTGATGCGCACGATATATTGAGCTTTCACCGATCAAACGATTTTGAACATATTGCGCGTGAAGTCTGTGATTCAAGAGAGAAGGTAGGTGTTACAGAAATTTCTAACTTTGCGAAGTACGAAATCACGGGCGCAGGTAGTGAGGACTATCTATCGATGTTGATGACCAATACCATGCCTAAGGTTGGTCGCATTGTATTAACGCCAATGCTGAATGAGGCAGGCAAATTGATTGGTGACTTCACCATCGCCAAAGCTGCCGACAAGCATTTTTATATGTGGGGTTCTATCGCTGCGCAAAAGTATCACCAGCGTTGGTTTGAGCAACATATGCCGAGTGATGATTCGGTTGGGTTGAAATTATTTGGCGCTAACTTGGTTGGCCTTTCTATTACCGGGCCACGTGCCCGCGATGTGTTGGCAGCATTGGTTGATGTTGATGTCAGCAACGAAGGCTTTCGGTTTATGGCTCACCAGGCCATGGATGTAGCGGGTGCGCCTTGCTTAGTTAATCGTATTACGTTTAGTGGCGACTTAGGTTACGAGCTATGGATGGAGCCGTCGTACCAACGCCGGATTTACGATGGTATAAAAGAGGCAGGTAAGGAATACGGCATTGTTGATTTTGGCATGCGCGCTTTATTATCCATGCGGCTAGAGAAAAATTTCCCAACCTGGTTTGCAGAGCTTCGGCCAATCTACGGCCCGTTTGAAGCAGGGATGGAGCGGTTTATTAAATTAGATAAGGCAAACTTTATCGGTAAGGAAGCTGCAACCCGCGAATTTAATGAAGGCCCAGCGCTTATGCGCACCTCTTTTATTGTTGATACTGAAACAGCTGAGGTAATGGGTGATGAACCTATCTGGGCAAAAGTAGGCGATAAGGATCACGGTGCGATCATGGCGCCTCATGGCTATGGAGCATCTCGTTTTGTTGCGTCTGGTGCTGCAACAGCTAACGTTGAATCGCAGCGTGACGGTGATTGGCGTGTGGTGGGTTGGGTTACCTCCGGCGGTTATGGGCACTACGTTAAAGCGTCTTTTGCGCAAGGTTATGTGCCAGCTGCGCTGGCGTCGGTGCTGGGTGATGATCAATTTCAAATTGAAATACTCGGCAAACGATACCCTGCGCGTATTCAAGCTGCGCCATTGTTTGATCCAACTGGTGCGCGTATGCGCAGCTAGATATGGATCATCGCGACTTCATACAATCGTTATCAGCGGAGCAGCGCCGAGGGCTTACGGCTAAGTCAAACCTAGAAGGCTTTAAAGGTTTGATGCTTCACTGGGGGTTGATTTTATTAGTCGGTGGTTTAATTGCTTTGAAAATACCTTATTGGCAGTTGTTGTTGCCAGTGCAAGGCGTGTTAGTCATTTTTTTGTTCACGTTAATGCACGAAACGATTCATCGCACTGTGTTTGCTACTCGGCCTATCAATGATGTAGTCGCCATCGTGTGCGCGATAATTTTGATGTTACCCGCAGGTTGGTTTAGGCAGTTTCATATGGAGCATCATCGGCATACGCAAGATGAACAGCGCGACCCAGAGTTACAATCAGCTAAGCCGCAAACGCTACGGCAGTATCTATGGCATGTGTCAGGCATTCCTATATGGGCGAGCCATATCAGTACGCTAGTACGCAATGCACGAGGGCGTTGCGATGATGCCTTTGTGCCTAAGTCTAAATTGCGTCAGGTACACAGAGAAGCGCAGGTGATGTTGTTGATTTACGCCTTTATGTTTGGCTTGTCGCTAGTGAGCGGGTCGCTGTTACTGTTGTACGTGTGGATCATCCCGGCAATACTTGGCCAACCATTCTTAAGAGTCTATCTATTAGCAGAGCATGGCAAGTGCCCGCTAGTGGCTAATGCGTTTGAAAATACACGTACTACGTTTACTAATGTGTTAATGCGTAGGCTGGCGTGGAATATGCCGTATCACAGTGAGCACCATGCGTACCCTATGGTGCCGTTCTTTCGCTTAGGTGAACTGCACAAAATGGTGCAAGCGTATTTGAGCGTGACTGAAAAAGGCTATGTCAGGTTTAACAGCAAATATGTTGCAGCGCTAAACAGCGATGATTAACGATTTTGTTTCTTGATTAACTTTCTGTTTGCTTCGCTAAAGCCTGCAACCTCTTCGCGTAATAATCTAATTTGTTCGATCATTTCTTGTTGGTTTTGATTGAGCTTGTCACGTTCAACTGCTGCGGCTTCATCACCCTCTGCGCTCATTGCTGAAACGATAATACCAATAAACAAGTTGAGCACAGTGAAGGTGGTGCAAACGATAAAAATAACAAAGAACAACCAAGCGTAGGGGAATACTTCCATGATGGGCCTAACAATACCCATCGACCAGCTTTCTAGTGTCATCACCTGAAACAAAGTGTAGGAGGACATTGATAGTGAGCCAAACCATTGTGGGAATGCTTCAGCAAACAAGCTAGTGCCCATAACAGCAAATATATAAAACACCAAGGTTAGTAGCATGACAATCGAACCCATGCCAGGTAGTGCGGAAATTAAACCGGTTACGACACTGCGTAGCGAGGGCACAACACTGATTAAACGCAATACTCTTAAGATTCTTAGTGCGCGCAATACCGATAGGCCGCCGGTGGCTGGCAACCAAGCGATGATGATGATCGTGCTATCGAATATGGACCACGGGTCGGTAAAGAAAGTTTTCGATGAACAAATAGGCGAGCTGCTAACTCAAATGTGAAAGTGATGAGTAGAGCTTGATCTAAAGCATGCAGTAGTGGGCCAATCTCAGCTTGTAGCGTCTTATTGGTCTCCATACCCATGATGATGGCATTGAAGATAATTAATGCGGTTATCGTCCACTCAAACCGCTTGCTCTCTAGCAACTGCCGCAATGAGGCTGTTGGGGTGTCTGGCGTTATTCCTTCAACGTTTTGCATTGTGGTTCTTTTTCTGTTTGGGTCATTGTTGCGGGGCGGCTGCAAGCGTTGTTAGCCACTACCTATTAACGGGCAGCGGTAAACAACTGTGCAACTGAAATTGGGGTGCTCATAGTTAGAGCCCCTTCCACATCGCTGTAGCTCGAACGTGATTCAGACCACATTGCTCCAGCTGGCCTGGCAAGCATTGATGCTGGTGACGAGTAAAGATCTTTCCTATTCAAGTGCGTACGTGATTTTGGTGAAATTTGCACCATTTCTGCATTTTAATGTAAAAATGCTATATATTAAATATAAATATGGGCGGTTTAATATATAAATCGTTTTGAGGGCTCAGCATGAAAATTAGTAAGAAGGTTAAAGAACAAACCCGTATCCGCTTGTTGGAAGCAGCTGTTGATGTGATCACCGAAAAGGGTTTTGATAAGGCATCAATGCGCGAAATATCAAAGCGTGCTGAGGTGGCCGATGCGACTATTTACAACTACTTTTCAACCAAAGAAAAACTGCTCTATGGCTACTGTGAGCACGTGCAGCAGCAAGTGATGGCTGAGCTGATGGCGATTGAAGATTTTCATGAGTACAGCTTGCGCGATCAGTTGCATCAGATGACAGAAACCAAGCTAACTAAATGGCTCCCAGCCAGAGAGTTTTTACAAACGGTGTTTGCACAAACCTTTGCGTCCCCTGCTGCAGGGAACGAACTATTAGCTGATACCAAAGCGTTATCCAAGCGCATGTTTGTTGATCTATTGGATGCAGCGATAGAGGCTGGGGAAATACCCGAACAACCCTATCAAGATTTACTGCCACGGCTTTATTGGGATTATGAAACCGCCATCCTTGCTTACTGGTTGAAAGATACGTCTGATAACTTTGCCAATACCACGCAATTAGTTGATCAAAGTAACGACATCGTATCGCAACTACTTATTGGTGGGGTGGTGGGTAAAACACTGGATATGTTTTCGTTCTTGTTCAAAACCCATGTGTTGCAGCATATGGATAGCTTAGAGAGTTTGTTTAAAGACCCAGACATCATCGCGGCAAAGCGTCGTTTTATGGGGAGTGAATCATGAGTAACATGCCGCGCACTCAGCTTGCTCGTAGTAGTGTAGTGGGTAGCACAGCAGTAAAAATTGGATTTAATAAACTTAAAACAAAGGCTAAGCGCCCGTTTTTGAGTGATGAAAAAAACAGTGAAGCGGAAGAGAATCAACTAGATGCTGAAGCTGAGATGCTATTCACTGCCATTTCCAAGTTACGCGGTACTGCTATAAAGCTTGCACAGTTTTTAGGGATGGAAACAGAGATGCTGCCAGAACGAGTACGTAAGGAATTAGCAAAGTCCTATCATCAGGTGCCACCACTTAATCGAGTGTTAGTGGCGAAAGTGATAGAGCAAGAGCTTGGCCAGCGCCCTGAAGTGCTATTTAAATCATTTGATCATAACGCTATGGCTGCAGCGAGTTTAGGGCAGGTTCATCGAGCCGAGCTGCACGATGGTTCCGTAGTCGCCGTCAAGGTTCAGTACCCGGGTATTCACCTCACTATTGAAAGTGATTTAAAGATCATCCAAAAGCTAGCACCAAGCGGCATGAAGTTTTTACCCAAGCACGCGCGACCGCCAAGAGATGTATTGGATAATGCAATTGACGAGGTGGGTGCAAGGCTACAAGAAGAAACCGACTACCGGCTTGAGGCGCGTAACACCCAGTGGTTTAAAGACAATCTAAAAATAGACGGAGTGCATGTACCAAACGTGTTTGAAGAGTATTGCTCTGATCGTGTGATTACAACGGAACTGTTGGAAGGTTTACATTTAGATGAGTGGTTAGCCACTAATCCCTCGCAGAGCAAGCGCAATAAGGTTGGCCAAAGGCTGCAGAGTATATTCAGGGAATCTACAACTGACTTAGGAAGGATGCATGCCGACCCCAACCCAGGTAACTATTTGTTCCAAGCTGATGGCGGAGTTGGTTTAATCGATTTTGGTTGTGTGAAAACCTATAGCCGCCAGTTTGTTGATAACTTTCCTAAGTTGCTGAAAGCCATGTGCGAGGGCGATCTTGAAAAAACGCTCGTTGAATACGAAGCGATTGGTATGCATATCTCCGCCGATTCAGATTGCGATCTTGAAGCCGCCTTTAAAGAATTTTTAGATTGGATGGCGATTCCTTTTTCAACAGAATCGTTCGACTTTAAACAGAACAGTAACTACACCAGTAAAGCTCATGAAATGATGGACTTTCAAAGAGAGTTGCCAACGTTCGATAAGATCCAAGAGGACTTTATCTTTTTTGAACGCACCTCCTATGGCTTGTTTAAGTTGTATGAACGTCTGGAAGCAAATGTGAAAATGCGTGAAGGTTGGGGTATGCCTGCGTTGTAGTTTGGAGTTGATATCATGAAAGCGCTGTTTACAAAGGTTGATGCTTGTTCTTTGCCTGAGGGGAGTCAATTGGTGTCGCGAATAAAGGGTGGTGATTTTATTGACTGCTACAGTATCGAGGCTGAGGCTAGCCCTAGGCAAGCAGCAGACATAATTACAACGTTTCCTGCTTGGGGCCAATGGCTAGTAAAGCTCCGCTCTGTATTAACTAGTCCGTTTGGTTTATCTCAAACTGGGCCAGATGCGCCGGATAAGGTGGGGTTATTCCCGGTGGAGCAAGAAACAGAAACTGAAATCATTGCAGGCTTTAACGATAAGCATTTAGATTTTCGGGTGTCCGTGATGTGTGAACACGGAAAGGTGTATTTGGCTACGTGGGTACACCCGCATAACATTGGCGGTAGGGTTTACTTGAAGATGATAATGCCTTTTCATATCTTGATTGCGCGCGATAGTTTGGTTCGTGTTGGTGCTCAGACGAGGGCATCTACTATGGCGTCCACTTGAGTTTAGGTGCTGATCTGTGGTTCACTAGGCGGGCAGCAACCCAAGCACAATGATTGTGCTGCTGATCAATTTAACCAACAAGGATGTTGAACATGGCCATAAAACACTGGCATATCACAGAGCGGCCAAGAGAAAAGCTGCTAAACCTAGGAGTTGCTAGCCTTAGTGACGCCGAACTCCTCGCTATCTTCTTACAATCCGGCACCGCTGGGCGTTCCGCTGTGGATGTGGCGCGGGAAGCCTTAGGCCACTTTGGGAGCTTGAGCAAATTGCTGAGTAGCGACAAAAAGAGCTTTTGTGCGTTTAATGGTTTTGGTGAGGCGCGTTATACCCTGCTACAAGCGGCAATGGAAGTCAGTCGCCGACATATGCTGGAAGCCATTCAGAATACGGATGTGCTTAGCTCGCCGCAAGATGTACGTGACTACCTATCGTTAAACCTTGCAGGCTTGCCGCATGAAGTTTTTTCTGCGCTCTTTTTGGATAACCGACATCGTGTTATTGCTTATCAAGAACTGTTTCGCGGCACGATTGATAGTGCGGCTGTTTACCCGAGAGAGGTCGTTAAACTTTGTTTATCTTGTAATGCGGCGGCAGTTATTTTTGCGCATAACCATCCAAGTGGCGTGGCTGAGCCTTCTGATACCGATGTGCGATTAACTAAGAAGTTGATTGATGCTTTGGCGTTGGTTGATGTTCGAGTGTTGGATCATTTGATTGTTGGGCAGGGGGTTCAAACATCGTTGGCTGAGCGCGGGTTGATGTAACTAGCAGCTGGTTATTTCTGGGTTCTTTCCCTATAGTTATCACTGATCTTGGATAAGAATGGAAATCCAGTGTGTCAGTAACCATAGATCGAATTGAGGCTGTTGCGCCTGATCAGGCATCGTTAAATGCAGCCAACAAGTTGTTAAAGCGCGCTAAGTGGCCAATGCTTGAGCAGAATGCGGACGGCACGATTTTGTGGGGGCAATGCCAAGGGTCTGGCTCTACGCCTTACAGTATGGCAGTTGATGTTAACGATTTAGGCGCTAAGTGTTCTTGTCCTAGTCGAAAATTTCCTTGTAAGCACTCCATCGCTTTGATGTGGTGGTTTGCTGAAAACGCTCAAGAATTTACAACAGGTGAAACTCCAGACTGGGTGTCACAGTGGTTGTCTCGTAGGCGAGGTAGTAGTACTGACGCGACAACTGATGCAAACAAGCCAAAGGTCAGTGCATCTAATGCTAAAAATCAAGAGCCTGTTAAAAAACTTACTCCAGATGAGATAAAGAAAAAAGAAGAACGGGCTGCTCGCCAAAAAGAGAAGAACCGCGAGGCTCGTGAAGGTGCCATAGCACAGGGGCTAGATGAGCTCGATTTGTGGATATCAGATCAGCTAGCAGCTGGATTCGCTGATTTTGAAATTAGAGCACATGAGCAAGGGGCAACTCTTGTCAAAAGGTTAGTTGATGCCAAAGCGCCAGGGTTGGCTGGGCGAGTAGAGGGCATAATCGCTGATTACTATGGCACAGAATACCTAGAGCGTAGTAACTTCTTAACAGAGCAATTGGGTATGTTGCATCTGTTGGCAAATGCGTATCGACGGCAAAGTGAGCTTACCGAGGGCTTGCAGGCTGATGTTCGCGCCGCGATAGGATGGACTGTAGAGCGTGAGCAAATTTTGAGTAATAAAAAACTCAAACAGGTTTCGGGTGAGTGGTTAGTCACTGGCCTTAAAGAAGAAGCTCAGACTGATCGTATGCTGCGGATAGAGACATGGTTGCTAAGAACCGATTCCAAAGAAGCTGAATCGGCGGTGCTCATTGATTTTGTGCCTTTGTCCTCTGGTGCTGGTAGAAGCAGCATCTACATCCCGGGCCAGCTATTAAAGGCCACCCTTATATATTATCCATCCTCAACCATGATGCGAGCGTTGTTGGTAGATTCTAAGCCCGTGGATTCTGAATCGCGTGGCGCTCTGCCCAGTCATGGTTTATCTGCTGATGAAGCGATCAAACACTTTCTTGATAAGCGTGTTACTAACCCTTGGCTAGAACAATGGCCGCTGTTAATGAGTAACGTCAGCATAAGACGGACGGCGGATGATCAACTTTGGGCTGTTGGCGGCAAGGATGAGCAGCATGCGTTACCGGTGGAAAACTCTGCATCCGTTCGTGCTTCAGTCTTGCTGGGGCTGCAAGACCTCACTCTATACGGCTTGTTCAATGGAAAAACCTTACAACCAATGGCCGCGTCAACACCGCTTGGTGCATGGTGGGGAACATCTATATGAGTTTGCCAAGTTGGGTTGCCGGAACGCCAGAAATCAATAGCTCGCTAGCGCGTGGCACCGGGCGTCAAGCTTTGCCAATTGGTGATGGCGCTGTTAATTCTCAGTTAGCTATATTGGCTGGAATGGCTGCTTATATTCGGCTGCAGCTACCAAACACCCCTGCTGTGTTTGAACAGAATCAAAGCCCTTCAAGTATTGGGCTTATGGTCGATGATGCAATACGTGCTGCACTCATCCGTTATTTTAAAGCTAATCGTGACGGTTTGTCAGATGCTGCCGTGCAGCGAGTTTTTGATTTATTCAGCACAAACGATTACGTTGTTCATCCGTTTGATTATATCGAGCTAGAGCATTTGTTGCGTTATAAGCAATCCTTGTTTGATGTGAAATTTAGACGATGGGCTTCACAGGGTGATAACGAAGACATAGCAGAGAGTGATATCACGCTTGATAATTGGACAGAGTTTGCTCCTGCCGAGCGTAGCAACTACATTAGCACCTTACATAGCGTTGACCCAGAGGCTGCACGAGCCCTGTTACTCGACGCATTGCCAGATGAAACGGCCTCTGTGCGTGGGAAGCTTATTCAAGCTATTGAGTCGTCTATAACAATTTCAGATAAAGTATTTTTAGAAGGTTTATTAAATGATCGCGCAAAATCAATTAAGGATAGAGCCGCGACTATGCTGTCTTACCTACCAGGGACCGAGCAGAATAATGAACGCTTTAAAGAAGCTGTGTCGCGGTTGTCTCTTAAAAAGACAAAACTAACACGCAAAAACAAGCTTATGGTTGAACAGCCCAAAGGTTATAAAAATCATAGCTACAAACTGATTGACTGGTACGGCACGACGTTCGGCGGGATAGACCCAATAGCAGTTGCAGCTAAGTTGGAGCTTAAGCCAGCTGAATTTTGCAATCTCATCGAACAGCCTTATTTGGCGTGTCAATGCGTTATACAGCTAGCTAAGCAAAATGAACTTGAATTGCTGAAGCCACTCGCTATGCAAAATTCGGACGTTGTGCTGGCCTGGTTATTCAACGATGACGAAATAGAATTGTATAGTTTAAGTCTTGAAGTGAAAAACCTATTTTGGGCGATGGCAACTAAAACGATTAGTGGAAAAAGTGTTAGCCATTGGGTTCAAATGTTAGAGAGCCTTTATTTAAAGCTCAATACGCCAATCCCTAAAGATATCAGCCTGTATGTTGTCAGTGACAAGAAAATTCTGGCTGCGATTAGTCAGTCTTTTGAGGAAAGCGAAAAGTATGACAAACATCTTTTGGAGCGACTCGTTTCAATACTTGATGCCTGTAGCTATCCTCAGCTAAAAAATATCACCAAAGATGCGCCACCATTTGTGAGCACGTATGCAAACCAGTTAATCGATTTGTTGAGCCTACTTGACAATCAAAACTCAACCGATCAAACCAACGAGAATTAAACCACTATGGCCGCCAAGAAATCCAAGCCAAAAAAAGCTTCGTTAAATCAGCCCGCCGAAGTGCTTTATGCTGATGAGCTAAAAGCGCTCAATGCGGTAGATGATGAGCGTCCAGAAGGTTGGAAGTTGGCACCGCAGGCGGTAGTAACGTATCTGCTGGGCGGTGAAGCGCCTGATGGCAGTGCGGTCAGTGCCAAGTACGTTGGTAATCGACGTTTAATAGAAACAGCCGTGGCAACACTAGCTACTGATCGAGCCCTGTTGCTTTTAGGTGTGCCGGGTACTGCAAAATCATGGGTATCGGAGCACCTTGCAGCTGCTATATCGGGTGATTCGCAAAGGCTTATTCAATGCACAGCGGGCACTGATGAAAATCAAATTCGGTATGGTTGGAACTATGCCTCCCTGCTTGCAAAAGGGCCCTCGGATGAGGCTTTGGTTCGTACACCGTTGTTGAGGGCGATGGAAGAAGGCACCTTGGTGCGCTTGGAAGAACTAACGCGTATGGGATCGGATGTACAGGACACCTTGATCACCGTGTTGTCTGAGAAAATTCTACCGATACCCGAGCTCGATAAGGCGATTGTTGCAAATCGTGGATTTAATATCATCGCAACTGCCAATAATCGGGATAAGGGCGTTAATGATTTGTCTTCTGCATTAAAGCGTCGTTTTAACGTTGTTGTATTGCCACTGCCCTCATCTTTAGAAGAGGAGGTGAGCATTGTCGTTGATCGTGTTGCGCAAATTGGTGCAGGCCTTGGGTTGCCAGATATCGAGCCTGCTGAAAAGGAGCTCGCTAGAATTGTTGAATTGTTCAGAGAGCTGCGCGACGGTCAAACAGCTGATGGAAAGATAAAACTCAAAACACCCAGTGGTTCACTGTCCACGGCAGAAGCAATTTCTGTTGGGATAAGTGCTTGGGCTGAAGCAGGTCATTTCCGGTCTGGAGTGGTGGATGCTGATTCCCTAGCTGTTAATCTTATTGGTGCAATCGTCAAAGACCCTGTGCAAGACGCCATAGTGCTGCAGGAATATTTGGAAACAGTTGTGCGTCCCCGCAAGCAATGGCGCGATCTTTATACTGCTATCCGCGAAGTCATGTAACTGATACTAACGATTCAATTGCATGGATAATCGATTACATATTCTAGGTATTAGGCATCACGGGCCGGGTTCAGCTGCGAGTGTTGAAAAGGCATTAGAGGAACTCAATCCAGATGTTGTTTTAATAGAAGGCCCTAGCGATGCTAGTGAGCTAATCCCGTTCGCAGCGTCGGCGGGAATGCGTCCACCCGTGGCTATATTAATTTACCCAAAGGGTTACCCTGAGGCTGCACGCTTTTTTCCATTTGCTGAATTCTCGCCTGAATGGTGTGCAATGCTATGGGCTCTTAACCACAATAAATCGGTCAAGTTTATTGACTTACCTATGCAAGCATCGCTTGTTGACAAGCTACTTGAGCAGCAGGCAGAAAAAGATAGAATCAAGGACGAACGAGCTGATGATGCCGAAGCATTTGATGCGGATGCTAACGTTGATAGCGATATTGATGATGATACTGATTCTGAGGTGGATCAACGCAGCCTAATTGCAGCCGACCCCCTTAATGAAATGGCTCGAGTTGCTGGCTATTCGGATGGAGAGAGTTGGTGGAATTCGATTGTTGAGCAATCTGAGAATAGTCTGAACGCTTTTTCTGCTATTGAAGATGTTATGGCAGCGTTGCGTTCTCGGATTGAAGGCCACAGGCAATCCGGCGATGTTGCTAAAGATGATAATGAATTACGTGAGCAGCAGCGCGAAGCCCATATGCGGTCGCACATTCGTGAGGCATTGGCTGACCATGACGGATGTGTTGCCGTTGTTTGTGGAGCATGGCATGCGCCAGCTTTGAGTCAGATAAAAAATTACGCTGTTAAAGACGACAATACACTATTAAAACAAACAAAACCCTTAGTTGGTGAGAGCTGTTGGATACCGTGGACAGACCCAAGGCTGGCTGTATCCAGTGGCTATGGTGCAGGAGTTATTTCTCCAGGTTGGTATCGTCATCTTTGGAAGCAAACTCACAATACCAATGGTATCGATTTCAACATTGCACAGTGGCAAAGTGAAGTCGCGACGCTTTTGCGTAATGAAGGTTACGACGCATCTACCGCTTCGGTTATTGAGGCAACCCGCTTGTGCCGGTCTCTTGCTGCTGTGCGTGGTTTGGCTATGCCTGGCTTAGTTGAAATGCAAGATGCCAGTTTGTCTGCCTTGTGTCATGGTGAACTCGCACCTTTGCAGATTATTGATAAGAAGCTCATTATTGGTAACACAGTTGGTAGTGTAGATGAATCTGTCCCGCAACCGCCGTTGTTAACTGATCTCTCCCGGTTACAAAAAAAGTACCGACTCAAGCCTGAAGCACTTGGCCGTGAGGTTAAGTTTGACCTTCGTAGTGAAAGTGGAATGGCAAAGTCAGAGTTGCTGCATCGGCTGACGCTATTGAATGTCAGTTGGGGCAAACTAAATAATGCTGAGGCAGGTCGCGGTACCTTTCGAGAAGACTGGCAAATTGAGTGGCAGCCAGAGCATGCTGTAGCGTTGGCCGAAGCAGTCATTTATGGTCCTACGATTGAAATTGCGGCTGCGTCTTGCGCTGTTGCTAAAGCGCAAGATATCGATAATGCGGAGCAGTTGTCAGAGCATGTCCGGTTATGCTTACTGGCTAATTTGCCGCAAGCGGTTAGTATTGCCATTTCTCGTTTGCAAGCACTTGCTGCAACATCAGTAGAAATAAGCGCCTTGATGTCAATTGTTTTGCCACTGGCTGACATTATGCGTTACGGTACGGCTCGTAACATACCGCTAGCAGAACTCAAAAAGCTTACTAACAGCATCATCATCGAAGTGGTTAGTGGGTTCCGGTATGCCTGCCATCAATTAGACAATGACGCATCCATTAATATGCGTTCACTGACTCGACGATTCGACCGTGCGGTTAGTATGGTCGAGGGCAATCATTTGGAAACACAGTGGTGTGTGGCACTCGAAGGAGTTGTATACGATGACCGAGCAGCGCCGCTTATAAGAGGGCAGGTCACAAGGATGTTGCATAACAAGCAGCATTTTGATTTGTCGAAAACCGCCAGTGCACTATCGCTCAATCTATCTCGGTCTATCCCTACAGACCAATCGAGCGCTTGGCTAGAAGGTTTTATCGATCAGTCGGGTGAAGTGTTTGTACATGATGATGATTTATTCGTCTTGGTCGACGAATGGTTGCAATCGCTTGATGGCGATACGTTTATCGAGATACTTCCCACTATACGACGATCGTTCACGGAGTTTGACGCGATACTACGCCGGCGACTGTTACAAAAAACGTTCGCAGTGGCTTCACAAGCGAAAGTGGCAGTCTTGGATGCGGGCGCATCCAACTCGTTGACAGAAGATGCTTTTCAATCAATGTTGCCGCTGCTAAAGCAACTAGTGGATTTGCCAGATGAGTAAAACACAGATCATGAGTGAACGCTCTCGGCGTTGGCGGCTATGCCTTGGTGTTGATGATGAGAGTGGCCAATCTAAGCTTGCTGGTGATGACATACGAATCGATGCGGCTTTGGCAGCGCTCTATGGTGGTGACGGTGGGGGCGCGGGTCGCAAGGGTGGGTTGGGAGGCTCATCGCCCAGGTTGGCTAAGTGGTTGGGCGACATAAGAGAGTTTTTCCCGACGTCGGTTGTGCAAACCATACAAAGAGATGCATTTGAGCGCCATAACCTGCACGCGATGTTGCTCGAGCCTGAATTGTTAGCTGTATTAGAGGCAGATGTGCATCTAGTAGCTGACTTAATGAGTTTAATGGGGGCTGTCCCAGACAAGACGAAGGAAACTGCACGTATGGTCGTGCAGAAAGTTGTTGATGAGCTAATGCAGAAGCTGGAGCAAAAAACGGCCGAGGCTGTGCGTGGTGCTATCGATAAATCGCGCAGAACAAAACGACCTAGGTTTAATGATATTGATTGGCACCGCACTATTGAAGCTAACCTTCGTCACTATCAAAAGAAATACAACACGATCGTACCAGAAAGCTTAATAGGTGCAGCTCGTAAGTCACGCACGCTTGCTGATCTTGAAGAAGTGGTGTTGTGTGTTGATCAATCAGGGTCAATGGCAACATCAGTGGTATATAGCTCGATCTTTGCTGCGGTTATGGCGTCATTGCCTGGCATTGAAACCAAAATGGTGGCGTTTGATACGGCCATCTTTGATCTTACTGAAATGCTTGAAGACCCAGTCGATGTCTTGTTTGGTGTGCAACTTGGCGGAGGCACCGATATTAATCAGGCCTTACGCTATTGCGAAGGCATTGTTCGTCAGCCTGGTAAATGCCATCTAATCCTCATTACAGACCTTATGGAGGGCGGGGA
The DNA here is from genome assembly GCA_938028465.1 of uncultured Granulosicoccaceae bacterium. Lineage (GTDB taxonomy): Bacteria > Pseudomonadota > Gammaproteobacteria > Granulosicoccales > Granulosicoccaceae > Granulosicoccus. The sequence continues at coordinate 19,832 of CALJAA010000015.1, forward strand.
TACCAAGGCAATGTTGGCCAAAGTTGATGAACTAACAACCATGGGGGTAAATGTTATCGTTTTGTTGGCTTTATCCGACGATGGCAAGCCCTACTACGACGAAGATAATGCTCAAAAAATATCGGCAATGGGGTGTCCGGTATTTGCCTGTACGCCAGATCAATTTCCTGATCTGATGGCGGCCGCATTGAAACGAGCTGATATTCATCAATGGGCCGCTGCGCAAGATATCGCTTTGATTCGCGGGGATGGTGCTGCGCGTTAGCGATAGGTTTTAAAAACGCCCTATTTCATTATAAGCGGCCTTAAGTTAACTTGATATCAGTGCTAAGCCGAATTGGCCTGGCAATTGCTATATCTACAGGGCAAGCCTCATAACCTTGCGCCAATCAGAAGAATACTAACCCGGTTATCGATTGCTGCGATGCCGGGTTTTCTTTTGTCTAAAATTTGAGATCTCGCTGAGCTTGGTGGCGGGGCACCGTTGATTTCAACAAAGCGTTGATGTATAGATAGTCGATACAAGGCAACTGTATTAGCTGACATGAGCGAAGCCACTGATCTGGCGATAGAATCTTCCTACCCTCCATTATCTGAAGTCAGGAAAACACTTCGGGTTAAATGGTATCGCTGCCCGATCAACCATGAACGTCTGCGGGAATTGTCCGTACGTTCAGATAAAAAAGGGTGGATCCAAGCAGGCGGGCATCTGGGCATCTATTTATTACTAGCTGCGCTCACAGTGATGTTCTGGTCTCAGCAGGCATGGATAGCGTTTGCACTCTCGTTGTGGTTATTGGGTTTTGTCGCTACCTTTTTTAAAGGCACTGCTGCGCACGAACTTGGTCACGGTACTGTATTCAAATCTAAGGCTTTAAATTTTTGGTTTTTACATGCGGTATGTTTAATCAGTTGGTGGGACCCATATGACTATGGTGCCAGCCATACCTATCACCATCGATATACTACGCACCTGCACGCTGATCGTGAAAACATTTTGCCGCTAACGCCATCGTTTGCGCCATTGCTGCTGCTTCAGTTATGTACGCTGAATCTGTTTTCGAAGCCTAGTCGAAATTTTAGTAAAGGTGGATTTTTGTGGAATGTGTATCTGACTGTGAGAACGGCATTGGGTGCGCGTTCAGTTCACACGGATATTCCTAGCCAAGAATGGCTTGCAAAGCTGCATGACGATCAGCCGCAGGCATTTAAACAATCTGTACGATGGTCGCGCGTGCTTATCGTGTTTCATCTCAGTGTTTTGGTGTTATCGCTTACTACTGGTTGGTGGGTATTAACACTAGTTATTTCAGTTCCATCATTCATCGCTAATATCGGTAGCTATATAATCGGCACTACACAGCACTGTGGTCTGGTAACTAGTAGTTCGGATTTTCGTAAAAACACGCGTTCAATAAGGCTTAACCCTGTATTGAGGTTTTTCTACTGGCATATGAACTGGCATACTGAACATCATATGTATGCCGGTGTACCTTGCTACAACCTTAAGGCCTTGGCAAAGGAGATCGAAACAGATATGCCGCAACCCAAGTCATTATTTGGTGCCTGGAAGGAGATGCGTGAAACTTGGTATCGGCAACAATCTGAACCAGACTATGTATTTGATACACCCGTGCCATGTTCCGTCGTTGCAGTTGTGAAGCCGGCAGATGATGAAATGGTCAATTCGATTGGAGATCTTGCACCTAAAGGCTCCGATATAACCTGAAATATTTGATGTCAAGTAGGGTGTGGAGATGGGTCACGCCAACGGTTGTTTATAACTAAATTTGAATCCATTGGGGTTAGCGTTCTCGAAACTGAGTTGACCCTGCAAGTGCGCGGCGACTTCATGGCAAATGGCCAATCCTAAGCCGGCACCTTTTCCGCTGGCTTGTCCATCTGGACGATAAAACGGTTCATGTAATTTATCCAGATGTTCGCTGGGCACACCTGGCCCTGAATCAACGACGGTAAATACAGCGTGCTCGTGTTCTTGATATAGCTCTATGTTGATAGAGCCGCCTTCGGGGGTAAATTTGATCGCATTGGATAGTGCATTTCGAACTAAGTGCTGCAGTTGGTTGTTGATATCAGCTACCTGTGTAGGTTCGTTGCGGTTAACGCTAATACTAATTCCTTTATCTTCAGCTATCACATAAAGATCAGCGATCTGTGTTTTAACCAATTCGTTGAAACTAATGATAGTCTGATTCTCATCCATAATTGATTGCGCACGTGCAAGATCGAGTAATTGATTTACTAGGCGTTGTAGCCGAGATACGCTTTTTGTTAAAGCCGCTTGGCGTTCAGCTTTTACGGTTTCGTTTTTGGCTGATTGCACATTTTCTATCTCAAGTGATAGGGCGGTAATAGGCGTGCGTAGCTCATGGGCAGCATCTGCGATAAAGCGGCGCTGTGCGGTGTTATAGGCTTTATTTTTCTCAAGTAGCGAGTCAATGGCTGATACGAAAGGCAATACCTCCACCGGTATCTCGTTATCAACTTTTAGATCAAGTGTTAACGAATCACTCGCCCCGACTTTGTTGGTTAGTGCATTAAGTGGTTTAAAACTATGTCGTACGATCAGTGTGATTAACACGGGCACCAACAGGAATAACAGTAAAAGAGGGACCGCCGTGTTACGTGCGCTCTTTAGTGCGAGTTCAGCACTAACGCTGAGTTGCTGTGCCACAACATATCGCTCATCGGCACGGTTTTTTCGGGTGATGTAAACGCGCCATAGATCGCCATTTTCGTGCAAAGTGTGAAAGCCCATTTTTAGTGACTTTTTGATTGAGAATCCGTGGCGATTATCCTTGTTTAACTCCCACACTCTCACGGCGCTGTCATCTACGTGATGGTCATCAAACATTTTTGTATCGCGTTGTGCGCCCATCTGATTGGTTTCAACTAGCTTAGCAACGGATAGTAAGGTTTCGTCTTGAATCTCGCTTGCCTCAAGGTATGCGCTCACGCCGGCGGCGATGGTGGCTAGTACCAATACGGCCAATAGCGTTGCTAACAACGCTCGCTTTAAGCGGCGGCTAAGCTTTGGATTGGATTGCTTGTCTGCACTCATGCTTTTGGAACCATCCAGCCCAGGCCTCGAACATTTTTAATGGCGAGTTTATGTGTTTTTTTGCGAAGGCTGTGGATGAGAAACTCGATTGCATTGCTGTTTACCTCTTCATCCCAACCATACACTTTCTCCTCAAGCTCTTCTCGGGAGTAGATGCGCCCCGGTGTTAACAAAAGAGAATGTAGCAGCCTATATTCCTTGCCTGTTAGCTCAAGCTCATTGTCCTGAAAAGTCGCTACTTTACTAGCGGGGTTGATAGTGATATCACCATTCGACAGTTGCGGCTGGGCATTGCCTGAACGACGACGTGTGACAGCCCGTATCCTAGCCATTAATTCTTCGATAAGGAATGGTTTAACAAGATAATCGTCGGCACCGAGGTCAAGGCCAGCTATTCGATCTTCAACCGCATCACGTGCAGTGATCATAATGACGGCTATGCTGTTCTTACGTTGCCGAACTTGCTTTAGTACACTCAGGCCGTCTTTTTTGGGTAAGCCAATATCCAGTAGCATAAGTTCAAACGAACCAGCTTCGACGCTTGCCAATGCTGCGCTCCCGTCGGTAACCCAGTCCGCTGCCATGCCAGCATCTTCCAGTGCGCTGGCAATGGCGGCGCCAATTTGAGGGTCATCTTCGACGAGCAATATTCGCATAACATTGATGATACCTGTTAATCAGTGACTCGCACAGCATCGGCGGGCTTGTCGTTTGTACTAAATTGGGTGTCTACCACTGGATCTGCATCAGCTATATTGCGTTCTACTTTCTTTTTTACAGCCCAGAACGAAAGTGCGAATAGAGGCATCATTGCTAGAGATAAAACAACAATAAATGCACTAGCAAAAAATAGGGCTATACCCATTCCGATAACGGTCAGTATTGCCAGTGGGCGTACCACCCATCGACTGAATTTATCATTTTTATCAAAGTTGAGCGCTTTAGCCAATGTGTCGTTGTTTAAAGTCGTACCATCGATATTAACTGTTTGTGTGTTGTTAATCATGTTATCTATTTCCTAGTTTGGTTGGCTCGGCCAATGAGGTTGGCCGAGTATTTACACATCATATGATTGGGTTTAGATCAGCACTTCACCTGTTTGAGCGTTGATGCGAAACGTTGTTTCCTTGTCGTTGTCGCTTATCGATTCAACTTCCCATATCAAGAGTCCATCGTCATTTTCAAGTTCGGCTTCAATGATCGCACCTTGTTCTACCGCTCTGATTATGTCGACCGCCTGCGACAGGTTTACGGCATAGGTAAGTGGCATCTCCGCATCATCATCATCGTCAGCGCTGGTTGATAGAATTTCACCTGTTTGACCATTGATTTCAACGGTAACCACCTGATTGGCTGCATTAACTATTTCAACTTCCCAAATGGCTTCCTTATTGTCCATTTCTAATTCGATTTCGACGATCTCGCCCGGCGTAACCGCAGAGGCCGCCATCGCAGCGTTTTCTATATTGATTTCAACATTATTGATATCGCTATAGCTTATGGAGTCCGCCTGAGCAAATGCAGCTAGCAGAGCTAATGCAGCGATGCCAGCGCCTGTTTGTGCAGCAACTGTTGTTTTCTTCATGGTCCGTTTCCTCTGTAAGTTTCTGTCAACCAGCGGTTGTGCTGATGGAATCAGTGTAAGGACTGAAAATTAGCGGAAACTTAGGAAGCTAGATTGTTTTTGCGTGCAGTTTCGCGGTTTGCGTAGGTGTGGCTGGTTATTAGGTGCGTATCGTTAGAGGGTAAGGGGCTCGTAACGTTGGTGGAGAGTACTTTTGACGTTCGCTTATATTCAATCCTTTGATGGTTTTGTCTTTAACAATGAGCCTAAGTCGGCAAACGGATTGTGTGTGGCAGCCTCACCTTGGTCTCGGTCGTTTCCTGTTGCTTGTTCTACTAAACGCTGGTGCTCATTGTCATGGCAAAACACACACAGTAGTTCCCAGTTACTGCCGTCGGCGGGGTTGTTGTCGTGGTCGTGATCACGGTGGTGCACCGTGAGTTCTTGGATATTGGTTTGCGTGAATTCACGCATGCATCGACCGCACACCCAAGGGTAGAGTTTTAGTGCCCGTTGGCGATAACCGTTTTCACGAGCCGCGTAATCTGCTCTTGCGGTTGCCACTAGTTTGTCTAGTTTGTTTTGATTTGCATCGCTCATGTCATTAACCCCTGCGTGCTTGCCTGCTAATGTAATGGTTTTCGCACTTATTTTAAACCCGTCGCTACGTTACTCATCCACATCAAAACTTACCTAAAACACTTGCCGTCGCCCAAGCTATTGTAGAATAAGCCGATGTTGACTAACTCTGAAATCGTTGAATTAACTGAGCTGCGCCGTAAGTTGCACCGTCGCCCTGAGCTATCAGGTGAAGAAGTAGAAACAGCAAAAACAATTGTTGATGCGCTGAACGCCATTTCCCCTACAAAAATTCTAACAAGCTTAGGAGGGCATGGTGTAGCTGCTGTATTTGATAGCGGTGTAGCTGGGCCAACAGTATTGTTTCGGGCTGAGCTGGATGCATTGCCTATTCACGAACTTTCAAATAACCCTTGGGCGTCTGCGGTGCCTGGTATAGGGCATATGTGTGGCCACGATGGTCACATGATGTTTTTGCTAGCGCTGGGTAGATCAGTCTCACGTAATCCCATTGCCAAAGGTCGGGTAATTTTGATGTTCCAGCCAGCAGAAGAAGATGGTACTGGCGCGCGTGCTGTAGTGTCTGATGCGGCTTACAATGATATTCGCCCCGACTATGCATTCGCTATTCATGTAGAGCCAGGTCGCCCTTTCGGTTATGTATCGACTAGAGTAGGTTTGATCAATTGTGCCTCGAAAGGGTTGGAGGTTAAGTTGAAGGGAAAAACCGCGCACGCTGCTGATCCTGAAGATGGAATATCACCAGCACTGGCTGTCGCAAAACTGATCCCTGTACTGGGTGGGCTCGGCAAAGGTGGTGCGCTGGATGATAACTTTCGGATGTCAACTGTTACTCATGCATGTGTAGGTGAATATTCATTCGGTATTGCGCCGGGCGAGGCTGTGATCACCATCACCTTGCGCGCCGCTCGTGACGATGCATTGCAAGCAATGGAAGATGAAGCTCGTGCCATGACTAGAGGAGTTGCTGCTGAATATGGCTTAGCAGTATCGTTTGATGTATGCGATGCGTTCGCCGCCACTGTAAATGATGCAGAAGCTACTGAAATTGCAGTTACCGCAATGAACGCGCTCAATGTAGAAAACGGTGATGCTGGATTGCCAATGCGAGCATCAGAAGATTTTGGAGTGTTCGGTTGGGGAGCCAAAGCTGCCATGTTGTGCATCGGGCCGGGCGAGGGCTATGCTGCACTACACAGTCAGGAGTATGACTTCCCGGATGATCTGATTCCAGTGGGTGCTGCGATTTTTGAACGTATTACTCGCGATTTACTTAATAGCTAAGGTTTAAAACGTAAAAACGTGCTGCCGCTGTTGATTGTAAGTCTAATAGTGCTTATTAACGTCGACAGCCGGGTAGTATTCTTTTTTACGCTGTTTTTTTGATAATGTTGACTTTGCCTTATTGGTTTCTAAAACGTATTTTACTGTGGCGAGTTCGTCTAAGAATATATTATGAAAACGCAACTTGCCAATAAAATCCATAACAGGGTTTTTGAGTTTAAATCCTGCTCGCTGGCTGATTATCACTTTTGAGTTGCTTACCGCTGTTATCTTGTATGAAGAAAATGCAACTTTCATTGGGATGACATTTGTCGCTACTATTTCCCAGGCAATGTAGTGAGTGGTTGGATCAAAACTAATAATTTCCACGTCTATAAATTTCTTGTTGCTCATTTTGGTGCGTCTCTTCGCGCCGATCTTCTTTTTCGAATCGTTTAAGTAAAATGTACTTTCGGCGTTGTTATTGAATAGCTCGCTTTTGTCGAAGTCTGTGGCAACTAATTTCCAAGCCTGTGCCAGTGTTGAGTCGACCTCCACCGCTAACTCAACCACGTTGGCAAGTTTTTCCAAATCAGGGTTAGTGCTGATTCTATCTATGTCAGCTTGCGTAGCGCAGGCGCTTAAACTCATAAGTGTGATTCCCAAAAAAAGAATGCTAAGCCATTTAAATTGACGGTGACCAAAAGTAATTGGGGTTGATTGAATAGGTGGCATCATGATTGAGCCCCGGCACTTCGCTTTTCAGGCATCTTACGAAATGCTTTTTTGATCATCCAGCCGATCATTTTTTTTGAAGCGTTTCTACTCATTAGTTTGTCCATCATTACAGCCATCATTTTGTTTAAAACGCCTGGCACAACACTGTCCCTTTTTCCTAGCGATTTTATTGCAGTGCTTGCAACTGTTGCTGCTGACCCCATGGGTAAAGGGATCTTTTTGAGATCGAGATGTTTTTCGATATCTATGGCCATATTGGTTTTGGTGCCTCCAGGTACTACAGTCAATACATCGATATTGTGATCTTTGAGTTCAACGGATAGGGCTTCTCCTAGGCTTAGAACGTAGGCTTTAGTCGCTGAATATATTGCAATCCAAGGAACCGGCGTTAAGGCGAATCCAGATGACACCAGCACTAGGCCACCCGCTTTCTTGCGCGCCTTCATGCGGTTAGCAAATATGTGTGCCAGGTTGGTGGTTGCAGTCACGTGAACATTTAGAAGCTCATCAATGTCCGTTTCGTTGATATCGATAAAGGGGCCTAGATGGACTGCGCCGGCTGAATGAACAAATAGTCCGATATCTAAGTCGGAGGTTTTTTCTTCTAGTGTGTCGATGCCTTCTTGTGTCGCAAGGTTGGTCGCAATGACTCGTGTGTTATCTTCGCCCAACAATTCTGCAACTGCGCGAAGCTGGTCTTCTGACCTTGCAATCAATGCTACCTTTAAGCCCTTCTTTCTCAGTTGGCGCGCAAACTCTTTTCCAATGCCTGAAGATGCGCCGGTTACCACGGCCCATTGGCCATATTTTTCTGTAAAACTTGTGTTCATCTTAGCCTCCTCTTTGCATTAGTGTATGTTTAGAGCATGGCACTAACAATATTCAAACTTGCACGGGCTTCGTGCAAATATTAGTTGGACATGAAATGGATTGGAATGAACTAAAGTATTTACTCGCGGTTTCAAGGGCGGGGCAGGCTGGCCGCGCTGCTGATGAATTAAGTGTTAGCCACGCAACTGTTTCGCGAAAAATTGCTGAACTTGAAAAAAAGCTTGGAGTCAATTTAGTCGACCGAAGTGGGCTTTCTTGGACGGTTACACCGATTGGTCAAAGGATCGCAAAGCAAGTAGAGATGATGGAAAATTGCGTTCGTGAGACCGAGAGTATTGCAAAAGAACATAGCGATGATTCGGCTGGCACTGTTCATATTTCTGCACCGAACATTCTGATAACTGAGTTGCTGGCAGGCGCGTTGAATGGTTTTTCAAAACAATATCCGAATATTAACTTAGCAATTACATCACTAGATAGCTTCGCAGACCTTCGAGCACGTGAAGCTGATATCGCCCTGCGGTTTACTGATATGCCAGATGCGAACCTTGTTGGTGTAAAGATTAGGCGCTTCACATGGTCTTACTATGCTAATGGCCAAGTACAAAATATAATCAAACTATCCTTAGGCTCCAATCCAGATGCCCTGCCGAAGGTGCCGCTGTTAACGAGTAGTCCAGACGATGGATTCCCCAGTTGGGCAAGGGGTATCTTTCATCCCGAAAGCACCTTGAATCATGTTTATGGTTACAGGGAAAAAGCGTTTCTTGCTGCTGAAGGCTTGGGTGTTGCATTGTTGCCGGATATGATTGGATTGGCTGTGCCTGGCATATCAGTAGTTACGCCGTACGTCAGCGAGCGAAGCACGCAGTTGTGGATCCTTTCCAATGATGATGCAAAGACGTCATCTCGAATAAGAACGGTTAAGAAATTTCTCATTAACAAGCTGGTTGAAAATGATGGCAATGCTAAAGACTAGTATGGTTACCTAGCGTGACTCAGACCCATCAAACACTTCACCCAATGAGAAAGGTGCGTGTAAACGCATGCGCGCGGCATTCGTTGAAATAATGGCTAATACAATGATGGTGACGATGTAGGGCAGGCTGGATAGCAACTGCGACGGTATTCTAGCGCCCATCGATTGAGCGATTAGCTCGCCTAAAGAAACCATACCAAATAACAATGCGCCAAAGGCAATGCGGCCGGTTTTCCATGTGCCAAACACAACTAATGCAACAGCAATCCAACCACGGCCAGCGATCATGCCGTCAGCCCATAATGGGGTGTAGATGGTTGAAGCATATGCACCAGCAAAGCCTGCAAGCAAGCCACCAAATGCAACACAACAATACCGGATCAAGAATACGGGAAACCCCAATGCCTGTGCAGCGTGCGGGTTTTCGCCCGTGGATCGAATAGCCAACCCAAGCCGTGTGTGTTTAAACGTAAAGCCTATGCACAGTGCCAGCGCGAACGTTAGATAGACCACGATGTTTTGTTGGAACAACACCGGGCCGATTAGGGGCAGATCACTAAAAAATGGAATAGCTATACCGTTGGTTGAAGCAATAGTTAGGCTTTCGTGGTTATTGCCAATTAGAGCAGATAGCCCTAAGCCCAAAATACCGACGGCTAAGCCTGATGCCACCTGATTAGCCAAAAACGAAATAGTGATAACAGCAAACACTAGTGAAACGATCACACCCGAAACCCCGGCTATTGCAAACCCTAACAAGTGGTTTCCTGTTTCGTAGGTAACCACAAAGCCAACGGCTGCAGAAACTGCCATCATGCCTTCAACACCCAGATTTAGAACGCCTGATTTCTCTGCGACCAGTTCACCCAGCGCGGCGAGCAAAAATATGGTGGCCGCACTGAGCGTACCGGCTAGGAAAAATTCTATAGTGCTCACGATGTTAGTTTGGGGGTTGCTTGAGTAATAGGGCGAACAACTCGCAAGCGGTAGTTCACAAACGTGTAGGTAGCCAGATAGAAAATCAGTAGTAAGCCTTGAAATACGTGTACTGCACTTATTGGTAAGTCAGCAGATACTAGTGCTACATCTCCTCCAATTTGCAGTACGGCCAAAAAGAAAGCAGCAAAGATGATTCCTATGGGGTTGAGCGCACCGAGGTAGGCAACGATGATGGCAGAGTACCCGTAGCCTGATGTTACTGAGCGCTGTAATTGGCCAATTGGCCCGGCAATCTCGCTCATGCCTGCGATGCCAGCTGCAAAACCAGCTAGTAGCAGGCTACTCCATACTGCCTTTTTAGAACTGAAGCCTGCGTAGGTTGCTGCGCTCGGTGCAAGCCCACCCACAATCAATCTAAAGCCACCGAAGTGCTTTTCCATAAAAAGCCATATACCAATGGTAAAAATAATCGGTATTGCGATTGATGTGTTTATACGCGCGCCATCGAACAAATAGGGAAACAAGGCTTCATCTTGAAACATAACCGTTTGGGGAAAGTTAAAACCCATTGGATCTTTCCATGGTCCAAGTAGTAAGTAATACAAAATTTGTAGGGCAATTGATGACAACATCAGTGTCACCAAAATTTCATTCGCATTAAACTGTGTTTTTAAAAATGCCGCTATAGCGGCCCAAGCCATGCCGCCCAGAGCGCCCAGTACAATCATCGCTGGTAATAGCCACGCGGAAGTGCTGTCAACAAAGTAGACCGGTACTGAGCTGGCCGCGATCGCCCCAATGATCATTTGGCCTTCAGCGCCGATATTCCAAACCTTGGCACGAAAACCCACAGCTAGTGCTTGTGCAATCAGTAAAAGGGGGCCGAACTTTAAAAATATCTCAGTAATGGAGTAAAAATTTTCGAATGGAGCGATAAAAAAAGAGTGGAACGTTAACAGCACGGGTTTGTTAAGCACGAGCAATAAGAGTGTGCACACAAGCATCGACAAGCCAACAGCCATTATCGGCGTGGCAATCAGCATAGCCTTAGAGTAATGAACTCGACGGTCTAGTTTAAACTGCATGATTGCCTCCTGTTTCACGCAGCTCTTGCTGGTTACCGATCATGTACTCACCGATGTCATTAGGTGTTAGCGCTGAGGTTGTGAGTGATGGTGATAGTGCACCACCGTTAATGACGTACATACGGTCAGTGATCTCAAATAGTTCTTCTAATTCTTCGGAGATGATCAACACCGCCACGCCGGCTTCACGCAAGTCGAGTAATCGTTGACGAATTGCAGTAGCGGCTCCAATATCCACACCCCAAGTGGGTTGGGCAACGAAGAGTAGTTTGGGTGTAAGCATGAGCTCGCGGCCAACAATGTATTTTTGTAGATTGCCACCAGATAATGAGCTGGCGGTTGAGTCTGGGCCGCCGCAGCGGACATCAAAATCGTTTATACATTTTTGCGTATAGCTAGCGATGGCTTTTTTCTTTAAAAAGCCCTTTTTGAGCATGCCTTTTTCGAACGCAGTGAGCAAAGCGTTTTTAGACAGAGGCATTGGCGGTACTGCACCACGGCCTAATCGTTCTTCAGGTACAAAGCTAAAACCTAAGCGCCTTCTATCCGCTGCGCCTAAATGGGCTGCAGGCTGGTTGATCATGTTTATGGCGTTAGGTGCAAGAAGTTTACTTAAGAGCTCACCAGAGATTACTTTAGATAGCTCTTGTTGCCCGTTGCCGGATACGCCGGCAATGCCGACGATTTCACCGCCGTGTACATCAAGATTAATATCGCTAAGGCTTGTGCCAAAAGGATCTTGGGCTTCTACAGAAACAGACGATAGTTTTAGTAGTGGCTTTTCGCTAGTGCGTTGTTGGTCACGACCCGTGACGCTGGGTACGTCATGGCCAATCATTAATGTAGCGAGTTCTTTTGCCGTTTTCTCGTTTGGATTAACAGAGCCGGTGACTTTGCCTGCGCGTAACACAGTTGCTGTATCGCAGAGTTCTCGAATCTCCTCCAGCTTGTGGGAGATGTATAGAATCGCGACGCCGTTATCACGAAGTTTTCGCAAGGCATCAAACAAGGAGAGTATGTGCTGCGGTGGCAGTACAGAAGTTGGTTCATCAAGAATCAGTAATTTTAGATCTTGCATTAAGCAACGAATGATTTCGACGCGTTGTCGTTCACCCACTGATAACGAATGTACTGAGGCGGCAGGATTCACATTCAGTTGGTAGTGATCTCCAAGCTCTATGATTTGTTTGGAGAGTTGCTCACGACTGCCAGGCATCGTAAGCGAAATGTTTTCTACGACACTGAGTGTTTCAAACAATGAAAAATGCTGAAAAACCATGCCAATGCCGAGCTTTCTAGCGGCGGCCGTGTTGCGTATGGAAACTGAGTTTCCTTGCCAATAAATTTCACCGGCGTCTGCTTCGATTAATCCGTAGGCAAGCTTCATTAATGTAGATTTGCCCGCACCATTTTCACCTAGGATGGCGTGAATGGAGCTCGGCATAACATCTAGATTAATTTGGTCGTTGGCAATAACTGTTGGGTACTGCTTGGTGATGTTGCGTAGCGACAGCAGTGGTGTGGTTGGCGTGTTAGACATGTTTATGCGTAAGTGAGAGCGCCACAGGCATGAAACCTGCGGCGCTTACTTTATTAGCCTTATTAGTTATTTAGGCAGTGGTGAGTTAACACCTTCAACATGCCAGTCCATACCTAATATTGCACCATCCTCCAATCTTTCGCCAGCAGCAATGACAGTTTCGCCGGCCTGATTAACCAGTGGCCCATCATAAACATGCTTAGCGCCTGATACGATATCGGCTTGCGTGGCTTCAATTTTAGCCATCATGTCTTCACTGATGTCTGAGTTCCAATCTTCGACAACAACAACATCGTCTGTCATACCCAGCCATTGGTTTTGACCTTCAAAGTTGCCAGCTAAGTGCGCATCAACAGAAGCGACGAAAAACGGAGCCCAGTCGGTTTTAACTACACCTAAGTATTTTGTTGGCGCGTAAGCTTTCATTGAGCCATTCAAATTGAAGACATAAGCTCCACCTTCTTCACCAACAGTAACAACCGAAGGGGTGTCTTGTGCGTTGGAGAATAAGATGTCGGCACCGCCTGCTAGCAATGCTTTGGCTGAGTCTTGTGCTTTGGCGGGATCAAACCAAGAGTTAATCCAAATAACATCAACGGTAATCTCTGGATCGATGCTGCGGGCACCTAGAGTAAAGCCGTTGATAGTTGAAATGAGCTCTGGAATGGCAAAGGCTGAGACTACGCCTAGCTTTTTGGTTTTAGTCAGCTCAGCTGCGGCCATGCCCATCAAGTAGGCGCCTTCATAATACTTAGCAGTGAAAGGTGAAAAGTTTTTGGCTGTTTTGTAACCAGAAGCATGCAGAAAAGTACGCTTTGCGTTGCGCTTGGCTAACTTGAGGCCGCCGTTCATAAATCCAAACGAACCGAGAACTAAAAATTCGTTTCCGTCACCGACCATTTTATTCATGATGCGATCCGCATCAGGGCCTTCTTGAATATTCTCGATCACGTTGATTTCGACATCATCGCCGTATTTCGCTTTAACAGCATCTACGCCATCAACCAGTGCTTTTGACCAACCAACATCTGCAATGGGTGAAGGCGTTAGTAGGCCAATCTTGAGTGGGTCCGCGGCGTTGGCCGCTGTGTTTATCAGTAATCCCGATACGGCAAACGCTGCTAGCGCTTTTAACATCTTGTTTCTAAATGCATTCATATAATGATTCTCCTTTATTGGTTGATTTGTAGTCACTGTTTCCCTGTGTCAGGGCCGCTTATAAATGCTTGTATACCACACGTTGTACATGAGACTGGGCTTCAGCCGCCATTTTGTGTTCGTCAAGGCCCGGGAACTCCCCATTGCGCCATACGATGCGTCCATTGATCATGGTGAGATCAACGTTGGTGGTGATGCCTAGTTTGGCAATCAAGCTCTCTGGGTCGTGCAGAGCGCCAACGTATTCTACCTTTCTGGTATCTAGGGTGAATAGGTCTGCGGCTTGCCCAGGCGCAAGGGAGCCAAGCTCTGGGCGGTTTAGTAAGTCTGCGCCCCCGCGAGTTGCATAGTTTAAGAACAGCTTTGGCTTTGGCACAGGAAAGTTATGCTGTGATGCCACTAGTGCTTGCAACATATAGGCGCTGTGGATGCAATGCATAAGATTCGAATTATCATTTGATGCAGCGCCATCAACACCTAGGCCAATGCGTACACCTGCTGCCTGCATTTCGGGGATAGGGGTTACTTCAGCGCCCACTAGATAAACAGGCTCAGGGCAGTGCGAAACACCGGTCTGTGTTTTTGCCAGTTGTTTAATTTCGGATCCGTTGAGCTCCCAGCAGTGTGCAAGCCAAACGTCTGAACCCACAAAGCCAATGTTTTCACACCAATCGACGGTTCGTAAACCTGTACGTTGTCGTATTACTTCGCTTTCGCCTTCGCCTACATGGCTATGCAATAGCACTTTTTTATCTCGTGCTAAAGCGATCGATTCTTTAAACGTTTCAATGTAGGAGTTAACGGGTTGGCACGGTGCCACTGCAACTTGACGCATGCTGTACGGCTGTGAATCGTGGTAGGTATCGATTAGGCGTGCGCAGTCAGCAATAAACTCATCGGTGGTTTCGCACATTTCATCGGGGATGGTGCTGCCTTCAGATTTGGGTAAGGTGTTGCCGCCACGGCCCGCATGAAATCGCATGCCTAATAGTTCGGCTGCTTCAAATTGCCTGTCGACAATGTTTTTCCCGGCGTGTCGTGGAAAATTGTATTGATGATCGAACGCGGTTGTACAACCGTGTTTTATTAGCTCGCCCATAGCAGCGATGGATGAATGATAAAAACACGCTTCGTCTAATTTAGAAAACAATGGGTAGATGAGGTCTAACCATTCAATTACTGAATATTTAGTCCAATCAAGATGAGCATGATTGCGCACGAAACATTGAAAAAAATGATGATGCGTATTAATGAGCCCTGGATAAACAAAGTGCCCGGTGCCATCAATTACATCAGTGTTAGCCGGGATGTCGCTTTCAGGGATATTGCTTGCAATCTTGGATATAGAATTGCCAACGACTAGTAGGTCAGCATTTTGATGCACAGTGCTATTGTCATCACAACTGACAATGGCATCACAGGATTTAAAAAGCGTATTGTTCACGGCGATATCTTTTGTGTACTTTTTAGTTCGTGGAGTTCATGAATGCCAGGCATGGTTAGAAAATTATCGAGGCTGCGTAAGGCATGCAACCAACTGCGTATTGATGGATAGTCGTCGTGTTCTATTCCGGCATCTGGGCTAAGTGCTGTGTATGGGAAGCAGGCAACATCTGCAACGGTAGGGTTGTCACCGCTTAGCCATTGAATGCCTTTTATGCGTTGTTCAGTGAGGTGAGATTCCAGTTCACGCAGACAAATTTTGGAGCCGTGTTTTGCAGCTTCAACGTCGATTGCTTTGTTAAGCATTGAGTTCAAGCGCAACTCACCAATGGTTGCACTTAAGCGCGAGGAAAACTCAAGCCATTGAACAACACGGGTAAGTTGGTCGCTGTTGTTTGCTGGCCACCAAGTGTTACTCTGGTCGTGATGTTGTGCCAGCCAAGTGAGCATATCCTTTGTCTCGGTAAACACGTGGCCATCGGTAACAAGGATGGGTAAAGTGCCTGCAGGGTTGAGCTTTAACAGTGCTTTGGATTTGTGTTCTTGGCCGGGATGAAAATCAACCGCAATAGTTTCGTAGTTGATGTCTAGTAGGCTTGCTAGCAACCTAATTTTGTAGCAATTACCCGATAGTACATAGTTGTAGAGTGTAATCGTCATCAGCTTCGTTCAAACGCGCCATAGTATGCGCCGCGTTTTTTTAACCAGCGGCGGTAGGCTATAGAGGTTAGGTCAGCCTTAGTTGGTATCTCATGCCCCGGGTCGATGGGTAGTTTTCTTGGCATTTGGTTCTCGAGAATCGATCGGTCCTGCACAAATATCAATTGTTGAAATTGAATCAGATCAGCCATAGAACTCGTGTCATCATATAGCGCCATCCAAGGCCAGACATCGCAAGTTTCTTCATCCAACGGTTGCACAAACAAAGCGATAACATCTAAACATTCTGGCTTTGGCGGACAAGTTTTATAGAGCACGGCTGCCATTGGCGCAGGTACGCGATAAATGTATTCGGTTTCAATCCCGCCCTCTGCTGATTTAGATGCCTGAGGTTGAAAAAACTTGATGTTAGTGGCAAACACTTCATCCACTGTTTCATCAATTTTGACATCGTATTTATAAACTTCAGTATGAGGTTCAGAGCCTAATACGCCGGTATGCACAAACGGGAAGTGAGCGATATCAAGAAAGTTTTCCACGGCTCGCAAAGGCGAGCATGAAACTCGTACCACACCGCAAGGTACAAATCTGCGTTCTTGTTCGGATGATTCTGGTATAGCAAACAACGGGTATGGGGTGTCAGAAAACGTTGTCCAGGCATGACCATAGGCATGTTGCACGGCTAGTGATTTACCGGCAGCGTTTACGTCAAGCCGCTCGTCGTTACTCCTGCTCACTACTATGTCGGTGTTAAGTAACTTTGTGTGTTTTGATTGGCCGGTGTCGAGTTCATCTGCCATTGCAACAGGGTACCAATACTTCAGGGCGTGATCATATCCGCTCATTGTTGTTCAGCTTTATGTCTTACTGATTCACACCAGCGGGATACGGCGACTAACTCGTTAGTTTGATAAACGTCTTTGGCTAATAAGTGGGCGACAACACTTTTGGGGTGAGGCTGCTGAAACAAAATAACAATACCGTTTGCTCCACTAGGTGATTCTAAAGAGAGAATTTTCGGATGCTGAGAAAGTTCTGTAACCGTGCCGTTGAATAGCGCTGCATCTACTTTTGCGGCGGCTTTAAATGCGTCAATCGCTGAAGGAAGATTGCAGTCTAACGTAATACTCCTGAGCGCTATTAAATCATTAGGCAACGATACTGGCTTGGCATCAGCGACAGTGTTCACCCATAAAATACCAGCTTGCTCCACGACGCTATAGATGTTTGGTCGGATAGTGGATGGTGGTTCAAGTTCTGGATGAGCTGGAATGTAATTGCATTTTCCGCTGCAGTCGTAGTGCCAGCCGTGATAGGCGCAAGCTAGTGATTCACCGCGTACAAACCCATGAGATAAACGCATACCACGATGCGGGCAACGGTTTTCCCATGCGGAGACAACACCGTTAGTGCTGCGCCAGATCGCTAAATCCGTTTGCCCTACCTGTGCCCTCATCACGCCTTTCGGCGCTAAGTCACGTGCTAGGCCTATGGGCTCGGTACTCATTGGATTCGTTTCTCTCGTCTTGTGTGGTTCTATGCTTAGTATCTAATGAATAGCGCTGGATGTCGATAGTGCTCTTCGGGCGTGTTTTCTTGTTTTTTGTCAATGGATGAAACCTGCGCGTCAATTGGGCCAAGGCTGCAAGCTACTTCCATAGCGTCTACCAGTATTGGGTCGCCGCTTAAGAAAATCTCAACTAGGTGGTCGCCACTTGCTTTTACCCAGCCTGAGACGTTTAACCGTTTGGCGCGGCTTAGGATCCATTCAGGGAAAGTGTCGTTTGGAAATTGCCCATGTATGAGTAGGGTCACTGTCACGAGCTTTGGCATTGATCGATGTTACTAGAAACACGAGCCAAAACCAATTCTATGTATCCTCCCGAAGTATCAACTGCACTAATGTAAACTGCTAGTTGCGAACCTTTTCTCGGACTCTCTTGAACACAGCTATCAAAACCGACCGACGTGCCAATCTGATCGGCAGTTTTTGGATGGTTGTGGCAATGGCCGCGTTTGCTGTAGAAGATTCACTGGTAAAGCTTGCGTCCGCTGATGTTCCAGTCGGGCAGATACTCATTATCTTTGGCTTGGGCGGCGCATTCCTTTTTGGCTGTGCTGCAATCGTGAATCGAGAAAACCTTTTTAGTGCCGATGTTGTATCCAATCCGATGCGCATCCGGGTTGTGTTTGAAATCATGGGTCGCCTGTTTTACGTGTTGGCAATCGCACTCACACCGATGTCGTCGTCAGTTGTTATCTTGCAAGCCACACCCATTGTGGTAGTGGCGGGTGCCGCGATTTTCTTTGGCGAAAAAGTCGGTTGGCGACGATGGCTGGCTATCGTGACTGGTTTGATTGGTGTGGTTATTATTATCAGGCCGGGCACTGACAGTTTTTCTCTACTCTCTATTCTTGCTGTATTGGGCATGCTGGGTTTTGCAGGGCGTGATCTGGCCAGCCGTGCCGCACCAGCATCGTTAAGTATTTCAGTATTAGGCTTTTATGGTTTTCTGTCAGTTGTTGTTGCTGGTGTGTTGTATTCGTTCTGGGCGTCAACCTCATTTGTTTGGCTAAGCGTTACGGCGGTGGCTTACCTTGCCAGTGCAGTGATCTTTGGTGTTGTAGCTTATTCAGGCTTAATGACAGCCATGCGCACAGGAGAGGTATCCGCTGTGACGCCATTTAGATACTCGCGTTTGTTGTTTGGGATTGCGTTTGGTGTGCTGTTGTTTGATGAGCGCTTGGATACGCCTATGCTTGTAGGCTGTACGCTTATTGTGATGGCTGGTTTAGTGATTCTTTGGCGCGGGCAAGTGGCCATGGCAGGGCCTACTCAAAGTAGCTAAAAAAGCTAGGCCCTTTATTACGCGCAAAAAAACGGCCGGATAATCCGGCCGAGAATGGGAGCATATGCAGGTTGTTGTACCTGCGAATGAAACCTAGTTAAATGTCATGCGATGCGCGGTTATTTCCACTTCTACGCGACGATTGGCTTGCCGCCCTTCAGCTGTATCATTAGATGCGATAGGCGTGCTCTCACCCATGCCTACAGACGTGACCTTGGCATCGGGATACCGACTCTGCAGCATGCTTGCGATAGTGGCAGCTCGTCGCTCAGATAGATCTTGGTTGTATGTCTCGCTACCACGGCTATCTGTATGGCCAACAACTGAAATGCCAGTTACGCCTTTGAAGCCATCTAGCTTGACGTTAAGGTCATCCATTGCGTCCATGCCGGCAGCATTTAGTGTGTCTGAATTTGTATTAAACAAAGACACCCCGCTTAGCTCTGCAGTAACAACTTCTGCTTTTAGCGGCTCAGCTTTTGGTGCCTCCACTACGGGTTCTGGGGCTGGCTCAGGTTCTGCTTTGATGCCTTCGCATGCGTCAATAGCCGCATCATCTGAAAAAGATCCAGCATGCAGGCAATCAGACGTACCCGTTTTCAGTACAGAGTCACCAGTTGCAATGTAGCCATCACCTGCTTCTACGTCGCCTTCAACAGGGTCGATAGTATGGGCTAGAGCAATATTGGATAGGGCAAAGAGACTGATGGCTAGTATTGTTTTAATCATGTGAGACTCCGAGATTGGTATGAAGGGGTTGGGGAAGCCGAACGGCTTCCCCAGTTACATCTTAAAAAATTTACTACGGTACAAATTTACTACGGTGTTACGAGAACAACTTACTCAGTAATGCTTTTAGCTGTTACCTGTACTTCTACACGACGGTTAGCTTGACGGCCTTCTGCAGTAGCATTAGTTTCGCGTGGTGAGTTTTCACCTTCGCCAACCGCAGAAACTGGAACCGATGGGTAAGCATTTTCAAGATATGCCTTAACCGTGTTTGCACGTTTTTCAGACAAGTCTTGGTTATAGGCTTCGCTACCACGAGAATCAGTGTGGCCAGTTACGACCATTTGTGAGATCTCTTGGAACTTGGCTAGATCGGCAACTAGGTTGGCGATTGCTTCTTGGCCAGCACCGTTAAGTTCAGCAGAGTTAGTGGCAAATAAGGCTTGACCACCAAGAGTCGCAATCGAAACAATTGGCTCTTTCTCTACTTCTGGTGTTGGAGTTGGCTCTGGTTCTGGCTCCGGCTCTGGCTCAGCTTTCGCTTCAATACCATTACAAGCATCAGACGCATTATCATCATTCAGGCCACCCAAGATTAAACATTCACCAGTACCAGTGCGGAGGGCGTTACCTTTCGCATTGACGTAACCACTGGCTTGATCGCCCTCAATAGGAATATCCCCATCTAAAGCTGCTTCGTGTGCAATAACCGCGGTGCTGCCCATTAGTAAGGCGGCGACGGCACTAATTGCTATGACGTTTCTTTTCATGTCTAGCTCCCACTAGTTGACAGTCGAAAAATTGCTAATAAAACTAAAAATAAATTGTTATTTCTGTGCCCGATGATTATCACCACCGAACGTAATTCGCCTCACATCTAATCGAGGCGCTCCCCCACATCTTAAATGGCCATAGTTAATACAGCCAGAACTTTGTTGTATTTTTGCTCTGTATAGCGGTTAAAGGCCAGATTGTAAACACTCTTGGGCTAATTCATGTGGGATAAATACAACATGAAAGAGGCCAGTTACCTTTTTGACGCTTGTTGAGTGTAGTGTATTCTACGTAGCTTGCTAGGCCGAAAAAGGATTTTCAGTGCCAAATTATGATCAAAAATTACCCCTTTCTGGTGTCATACGAAGCCGACTTTCGCTTCTAATGGGCTATCTATGGCCCAGTGTTTGTTGTATTTGTGCCCACAAGGCCCTTGCTGGTAAGGATTTGTGCAATAGCTGCCGTAGTCATTTTCCCTATCTTGAGCTTCAGTCTGCTCCCTTGTCGGCGTCTTCCCGGTTTATGACGTTATGTATAGCTTGTGGTTTACCGCAATCTGTCGGGGTTAGCCGTTGCAATAATTGTGTCAAACAATCATCACCTTATGCGCATTTGGTGATTCCATTTCGTTACGCTTACCCGATTGATCGATTAGTGACCAGCCTTAAATACGGCGGCCATTTATCGTACGGCAGAGTATTGGGCAACTTATTAGCCGATGAGATTGAGCGAACTGGCGCACCAATTCCTGATGCACTGCTGCCAATGCCCATGCACCAGTCTCGGTATCGCCAGCGTGGGTTTAATCAAGCCGATGAATTAGCGTATTGGAGTGGGTCTCGCTTGGGTGTTGCGGTGTGCGGTCAGTGGGCTCACAGGCATATTGATACCCCGGCATTGGCTGGCTTAAACAAAGCCTCACGCGAGCTTGAAATTCGTGGCGCTTTTCAGGTTTCCTCGGCAGTTAGCGGTAAGCACATCGCTATTGTTGATGATGTGCTCACTACGGGTGCTAGCAGCACAGAGCTTGCACGAGAACTCTATGACACTGGTGCACTCAGTGTATCGTTGTGGGTTGTCGCGAGAACAGCATCCGCCGATGTCGATCAAGCTGAATTCATTAACATGCGTTTGAGTGAGGCTGGTAGTGTTGCATCATCAAAGCTACCTTGACCTGCCACCACATCAGAAAGATTGTTGGCGAGTTGATCGCGTTCAGCTGAAAAACTCTCAATTGCTTGTTGGCAGTCAATATCAATTTTATCAACACTCTGTTGTAGGCCTTGTCGTAATCCACGTAATGCAGCAGCTTGCCTGGAAGGTTTGGTGCGCAATCGTAAAAACCATGGGATAAACCAAGCCACGCCAATCAACATGGCACTGTGTACGGCAAAGTTACTACCAAGATAGTTGTCTGGGTTAGAACCACTGGTTTGGAATATCACGACAACGCGGTAGGCAACCCAAGCAAGAGCGATAAGCGGTAGCAGGGTGGCAAGCCAACCGAGCACGCGATAAAGCACTCGTTGCCATCGGTCCCCTGGTAGTGCAAGTGATTTCGCCAGTGCTTTATTAACCACTGCAGGAAGTGATTCGCGCCATTGGCTTTTTAGTGGCGACAAGTGCCGGTGCAATGCAGCGTATGGTAAGCCTGCGGCGCTACTTTGCTGCACGAAACGGTCAATTGCAGTGTTTGCATGCGAAAAGAAAAGATCATCGGCCAAGGCTTTAGGCTCTGATGACGTTGCAGGTTCTGCAGACTCTGTTGCCTTGCGCCAAGGTAGATACGACAACAAGCTGGTTTCAGGTTCGATAAATTGTTCGGCTATCAACTGCGCTTTGTAATCTGATGCGGTGATAAGCTCCGTGCTAGCTGTGCTCCAAAGTTGCTGCCAGTGGCTTTTGCAGAGTTGCAACTGTTCGCTCGTGCCCAATTGGCTTTGCATACTTGAGGCTTGGCTGGCTAATTGTTCTACTCGCTTCACTACGCCGCGTTTTTCAAGCTGCGAAACTAGTTGGGCATCGGCCAATGAATCAATCGTTGTTTCTAGCTCACTAAACTCATCCACAGCGTTGGGATCACCTGATGAATCAGTACAAAAAATATGGGGTTGATCAAACCCAGCATTGTTGAGTAGCTGGCTAAAATCTGCCCGTTGTCGCTCATCACCTTTGTCCCAATGATTAATGACAAACACCCAAGCGTGCTTGGCGCCATGTTCAAGCAGAAGGCGCCAACCTTGGTCATCCTTGTAGCGTTCAGGGCTCACAACATAAACCAACAAATCGATATGCGGTAGCCATTGGGTTACCAGATCACGGTGGCCAGCTTCAACTGAATCAAAGTCAGGCATATCTAGCCACATAACGGATTGATATCGCTTGTTTTGATGAATGGCCGTTTGCATGCGTTGCATCGGAAACTCATCAGGTAGGTGATCAACAGCGATTGAACTGTGCACGTACACCGTAATGTTGGTGGATGTTGGGCGAGCAGCGCTAGCTCGTGCGATGTCATCTTTTGCAAGGCGATTTAATAGGGTGCTCTTGCCCACGCCAGTACCGCCAAACAGGGCGGCTACTAGTGGTCGATTTTCAGCATTGAAGAGATCACTGGGCGTTGCCGTTGATAACTGTTGCAAGCTATCGACGTTGTCTGTGCTGAGCCAGCCGAGCGTTGATGCGCTGTTGGCCCACTCAAGTAAGCTGTGCTGGAGTTGCTGCAGTTCGTTGCTCATGAGATCGCTAGTTGAGTCGCTGTGTGACTGGGCCTTATCGGACAGTAAGCTATGATAAAGGATCGAAAAACTTCATGCTGTAACCATTAATGGCGGAACGAGAGCGACAAGAGCACGACACAAAGCAGCAGGCTACAGAGGCCTGTGCTCGAGCTCTGTTGGCCTGTGAGGCATCCAGGGACACCGTTGACTCGTTACAAGAGCATCCGCTCGCACCGTCCATTATTCACGCGCCCTTAGCAAGCGATGGCCCGGAGGCCGCGGTTCGTGGTTGGAATGACTGTATGGCGTTTTTGCATGCCTATCACGATAAATCAGTGCATCAAGATCTTTGCCCTGCTGACAAACTCAAAGCCACGATGTTTGATGCGATGGAGTATGAACGGTGTTTGAGTGTGGGAGCTGAGCATTATCGCGGCGCAGCAATAAACATATTGCAATTTAAACAAGGGCCCAGGAGTGTTGACGCGGGCACAACAATACAAGGGCAACTAGTCGAACAAATAGTGAATCTTACCCGTAGCGCTTTAGCGATGCAGCCAACCCCGGCGTCCAAAATTACGCAACACCCGGCGGTTCAGCGCTTAGCAGAAACCTTTACTCAACTACAATCAAGTTTTCAAGCATGCAAAACTGACCAGCGTCTCTTTTCTCAACTCAGTTTGTCTGTATTGGCATTACTTGAAGCCGAGTATGATCTAGACGTGGGTGGAGTGCCGGCAGGTGCGTCGGGTGATGAATCTGAAGAACAATCGGGTGACGGTTCAAACATAGAGGGTTCGTCGGAGCAATCAGAAGGGCAAAGCTCTGATGGTTTGACAGAAGAGACAGAGCAACCGCCATCGGAAGTACTCACGGTTGACAGTGACCAGCCTGATGAGTCAGATAAGCATCACGCAATAGATGACGCGGCCAGTGTTAGTAGTTCAAGTGGTGAAGCGGCTGCGGCAAACGTAGTAGCGGGAATATCGTATCGCGCTTATACAACCGCGCAAGATGAGATTGTTGACGCGGCAAAATTAGATCTCACTCAGGCATTATCAACATATCGCTCTCAATTGGATACCTTTATCAATAGGCACGGCTCGATAGTTAATCGGCTGTCTGCGCGCTTACGCCAGTTGTTATTGGCTCAGCAGCGCAGTAGTTGGGCGTTTGATCAAGAAGAGGGCACGTTAGATACCAGTAGGCTGTATCGCGTAGTCACCACCCCTTCTCATCCGCTCACCTTTAAAGTAGAAGTTGATAGTCTATTCAAAGATACGGCCATATGCGTATTGATCGATAATTCTAAATCGATGGTGGGTAAGCCCATCGCTACAGCAGCTGCCTGTGCTGACATACTGGCTCAAACCTTAGAGCGCTGTGGAGTGTCGGTTGAAATTCTTGGGTTCACAACAACCGAACTACATGGATCTGATTTGCTAAGTCAGTGGCAAGGCCAGGGTGCGACTGCCTCTCCCGGGCGTATGAATGGTTTGCGCCACATCATCTATAAAAATGCATCTACGCCCTATAGGCGGGCTGCGATGAATTTAGGGGCGATGCTAGATAGAGAGCTACTAAAACAAAATATCGATGGTGAAGCCTTGATATGGGCTTACGAGCGTTTGCGTGTTAGGCCTAATACAAGAAAAATACTGATGGTGATATCGGATGGTGCGCCGTTGGATGCTTCTACGTTAACTGCTAATCCAAAAGATTACTTAGTGGCTCACTTACGTAACAGTATCGCAAAAGTTGAAGGTGATAAGCAGATCGAGCTCTGTGCTATCGGTATCAATCATGATGTATCGCATTATTATAAAAATGCAGTTTCAATACATGATGCGCGTGATCTAGGTAAGGCTTTGCTTGCACAGTTAAGTGCGTTATTTAAGCGTTAGGCTCTTCATTTTTGGCAAGCATTGCATAGGCAGGTAATGCTTAGTCAAGTAGTGTGGCGCCCCACAATCTGTCATCTTTCATGTTCGTGCTGTTGCTGTGCAGGCGGGCCGCGATGATACCCTCGAGCAATTGTGTTTTCACCATTCGTTGTTGTTCTAGGCGTAATTCTTTTTTAACGTTGTTCATATATTGGCCCAACACACTTTCAGTTAACAAAGTGGTTACGGATAGCATGGCGGGAGCAACCAATAAATCAGCCGGCGCTAATCCGCCAGACTTTACCGCCAAGGCCACGCTGGCAGCCTCTGCAGTGACACGGGCTGCGCGAAGGCTATTAAGAAGTGCAGGTTGTTGTTCAAGTTTGCTGTATAAACGTTTTGCAGCGTCATCAATGCGCGGTTGAAATTTATCTTGATAGGCTGTTACGCCGGAATCGAACTCTTCTTTGAGGTCTTGTTTGTTCTCGCGCAACGTTTGGCTTATGGCGCGCCAAAAAACACTGTTTTCTGGTTGGTCCTGTTGTTGCAGAAGGGCATGGCCTAGCAGTTCGTTTTGTAACTGCTGGTGGGCTTGCTCCAAAACGGATTTCTCTTGATCAAGTGAGCTGAGCTCTGGGCTGATGTGAAGTTTGTTTTTTCCAAAGCCGAGTAGTTTGCGGGCAGGCCAAGTGACCAAGTTTCGCGTTTTTGATAGTGCGCCAGCAATGCCGGGTATTTCAAGCAGCGTAAGGAGCTCTGCTAACGCTCGATTAAACGTATCGTTTTTATTCGGATCATCGAGATAGCTTCGCTCATAAAAATTAACGGCATTGTCCAGGGCTAACGTCAGAGCTGCATCCCATTCTTTTCTTGCCTGATTTTCTTGATCTATCGGTTGTACCCAATCCTGCCAGTGAGCCTCAAGTAATTGTTGAGCGCCGCTAATTTGAGTTCGGCGGTCGAAATTATTAAAAATGTGTTGAATGGCTTGTTTTAGTGCAACCAGTGCAGTGTCAGGAATTTTTGATTGAATGGTGTTGTCAGACGCTGCCTTAACAAATGGAATGGCAACTATCTCAGGTGCTGGCTTGTCTAGCTGTGCTTCGTGTCGTTGTTGAAACGATGAAATAACAGTTTGATGGTCAGCTTCATCAAGCTTGTTTATGCAAATCAGCATGGGCTTGGTAAGTGGCGCCAGTAAGGCGAGCATATCCCAAACGCTTTTATCAGCATATTTATCTTTACTGACTGCAAGAATAATAATGTCAGCCATGGCTGCGGTTTGTAGCACTGCGTGCCGATAACCTAGGGCTTCAATCGAATCGAAATCAGGTGAATCCCATACCACGCCCTTTTTGATAAGCGCTTGACTACCGGGCGTTATTGATTCCAATACAAAGCTGTCGAGGGTTGCGCTTGTGATGTCTTGCACGCTAACGCGTTGCATAGGCTTGTATGCATCACTTACTGCCTGCAACTCCTCATCGTTACAATGGCAAGCGAAGCCTTGCGCATGGACGGTGTAGCCGGCTAGCGCACTAATGCCGGCTGGTTGTGCGTCGAGTATCAAATTGGTGAGTGTGCTCTTGCCTGCTTGTGTGGGCCCAAGCACTAATAACTGTACGGGGTGCTCAGGGTGATCCGCATTGAGAGATTCTTTTATAAACGCAGATTCTGCAAGGCGCAGGCTATTAAGATTGGCAATCCATGTTTTGTTTGTTTGGTTGCTTGCCGCCAGTACTAGGCTATAGCGTTCAATCAATGCGGGTATATGAGCGCGATTCATGAAGCCGCGCCACGTATCAGGTAGTCAGCTGCGATACCGATAAAAACCGCCATGCCCAAGTAGTTGTTATTTAAAAAAGCGTTAAAGCATTTTTCAGGCTCGCGATGTCGGCTTGTATATAGCTGATAAATCGCAAACCCTGCTGCTGCTGCAATACCTAATATAAATGGCCAGCCACGTTGGGCGTTTAAACCTATTGTAATTACGATTGCGAGCACAACAAATTGTGTTAAGCCAACTATCAATAAGTCTGCTTTGCCAAATAATATCGCAGTGGATTTTACGCCAATTTTTTCGTCGTCTTTTCTGTCGGCCATTGCGTAGTAGGTGTCGTAAACTAGCGCCCAGAGTATTCCGGCCAAATATAACCACCAAGTTTGTTGATTAGTACTGCCTGTTTGAGCGGCATAAGCCATAGGTATGGCAAAACCAAATGCCGCACCTAAAAACAATTGAGGTAATTGAGTGAAGCGTTTAGTGAAGGGGTACAAGGTGGCTAGAAACAAGGCTGCAAATGACATCATTACAGTGAGCCTGTTGGTTAACAATACTAGACCAAATGCCAGCAGCATAAGGACAGCCGCGAAAATCAGTGCTTCTTTTGATGTTAGGGCGCCAGTGGCCAAAGGGCGGTTTTTTGTGCGCTCTACCGAGCCATCGATTTTTCGGTCAGCGAAGTCGTTTATGACGCAGCCAGCGGAGCGGGTTAGCACGGTGCCAATTAAGAAAATCACCAGTATGTCCAGCTTTGGTATGCCGCCAGCTGCAAACCACAGCGCCCACAGCATCGGCCACATTAACAGCAGTATCCCTATGGGTCGCTGAATTCGTGTAATGGCTATGTAATGCTGAATTTTTTCAGGGAACAAAACGGATTCACCATGATCTGTAAAACGGCCGACTTCGCGTTATAGTAGCGGCTTATCATGAAGCTTGCTTATAGCGCTTTAGAATTAACAATAAGTCATTCCCAATAGGTAATAAGAATTATGAAAACACCCGATTACGATCTCATCGCTGTAGGTGGTGGTAGCGGCGGTTTGGCGGCAATCAACAGAGCGGCATCCTATGGGGCTAAATGTCTTATAGTTGAACGAGATCCTGTCATGGGTGGAACCTGTGTTAATCGCGGCTGTGTACCTAAAAAAGCCATGTGGTATGCGGCAAGTATGGCGCACGGTATTCATGATGCTAAATCGTACGGGTTTGATGTTGAGCCAAGTAAGTTTGATTGGCCAATGTTTGTCTCAAAACGTGAGCACTACATTAGTAATATTAACAATTACTATGTTAAGTCGTTAAAGGCTGCCTCGGTTGAGAGTGCGCATGGCCTAGCCCGCTTGGTCGATGCCAATACAATCGATGTGGAAGGTAAGCAATATACGGCAGAACGGATCATTCTAGCGCCGGGTGGTGAGCCAGTTGTACCTGATATCCCCGGGGCAGAGCTAGGGTCAACTTCTGATGATTTTTTCAATTTAACTGAGCAGCCTGAGCGAGTGTTGGTGTTGGGCGCGGGTTATATCGCAGTTGAGCTTGCGGGAATGCTTAGAGCATTGGGATCAGAAGTAACGCTTGGTGTTCGAACCGATCGTTTTTTACGACAATTTGATGACATGCTCTATGAAAATCTAGCGAAGAGCATGCAGGATCAAGGAATAAAAATTGAAACCGGCTTCTCTGCAGCCAGTATTGAAAAAACCGATGGCGGCTTAGTGACTGTAGGGGAGGCTAGGCAGCGATTGGGTAGCTATGATTCAATCATATTTGCGATTGGCCGCAGGCCACTAACGGCCGATCTTGGCCTTGATACAGCCGGTGTTACTTATAACGATCGCGGCTATATCCCTGTTGATAAGTTTCAACAAACCAATGTGCCTTCAATATTTGCATTGGGTGATGTAACGGGTCAAGCGGAGCTAACGCCTGTGGCAATTGCTGCTGGCCGTCGTCTTGCCGATCGCTTATACGATAACCAAAAAGACAGGCATTTTGACTACAGCAATATTGCCACGGTGGTGTTTAGTCATCCGCCTATCGGCACGATTGGTTTGAGTGAGGCGGAGGCTCGTGCGCAGTTTGGGGATGATATCAAGGTGTACACCACAAGCTTTACCCCAATGTATGCCACTTTTACAGAGCATAAAACCAAAACGGCAATGAAACTCATCGTGCAGGGAGACAATGAAAAAATAATTGGCTGTCACCTGATTGGTTTGGATGCCGACGAAATGATGCAAGGATTTGCTGTAGCAATAAGCATGGGTGCAACTAAAAAGGATTTTGACGACACTGTCGCAATTCATCCCACTAGCGGAGAAGAGCTCGTCACCATGCGGTAGTCGTAAAGGTTATGAGAACCACTCCACAGTTTGTTCGGTAAAGTGAGATGTGATTCATACTCGGTAGCTAATTGCCGATAATTAAGTGAGGAATGTCAGTATTGGTAATCACCAATATTGATAACTGCCTCGATATAAATTGAGCTGCTAGGCAATCCTGGCAGCTTTTTTTTTGCCAATCGAAACTGTCGTTTTAACTTTCGTCTTGATCTGGCCGCTACCTGTGTATTGGTTTTATCGGTTAAAAGCTGTGGTTAGTTTCTTTAGGCTTATAAGGGATTATTGAAAACAGATGCGTAAGTCAAAATTGCATCAATCTGGGTTTACGTTCATTGAGCTGATGGTAACGTTAGTTATCGCGGGCATGCTTGTAGCGGTGGGCTTGCCTTCGTTCGGTAGCTTTATGGAACGAACAAAGTTAACTAGCACCACTAACGATTACATTTATTCTTTGCATAAAGCGCGCTCCGAAGCGGTTAAGCGAATATCTGGCGCAGGTCTTTGCCCAAGTGTCAATTCAATGGATCGCAACGCTGTCTGTGCTGTTGGGCAACCGTATAGCTCCGGTTGGATCGTCTATGCCGATGAAAACAGTAGTGGGGTGTTTGATGCAGGTGAAGAAATACTGCATCGCATTGAAAGTAGAACAGATGGTTTCGTGTTTACTGCTCCAGCCGTTTTTTCTGAACAAATTTACTTTGATGAATCAGGTAATAGTGTGAACATTGCTGATTTACCTGTATCTGGAACAATAAGCATCACCTACGCAGGCGGTAACTTAGGCCGTAACGTGATTGTGTCTGCCAATGGGCGGGTTGTGTCGGAGGAGCAATGATGAAAACGCAATTGCGAAATTTAAACAACAGCTTTAAGAAGCATGCTGATCAACGCGGTATCGGCATCATAGAAGTTCTAGTCGCTTTGGTGGTGGTGTCTTTTGGCGTTTTAGGTATGGCCAGTTTGCAGCTCACCGGTATGAAACACAGCACGGGTGGCTTTAACCGATCTAAGGCCTTGATGTTCACAGAAGACGTTGCAACAAGAATGCGCATAAACAGCGATGGAGTTGAAAAAGCCTATTACGGCAGTTTTGATTCAACAACGTTTGGCGGATGTGGATCTATTCCAGCAAAGATGTGCCAGGCTACTCCTACTGATGATAAACCTGCTGTTTGCAATTCTCAAGAATTAGCTACGCATGATTTATTCATTGTGGCGTGTGGAGATACGGATACTGCAGAAAACGCCCGTGACGGCGTTATGACTGCACTTCCTAGTGGCCAGATATCGATAACTTGCGATGACGCTTCATCGGGTGGTTGTAACAAGAAATCTACTCATACCATAACGGTGAGGTGGCAAGAGGGCAGCGGCACATCAGATGATAAAACAGCATTGCTTAATAAGCTTGTACAAGTGAGGCTGCAGCCATGAGTGCAAATATAAGTATGCAAGGAAGGGCTGCTAAGCGAAATCAACAAGGTTTGTCACTAGTTGAATTAATGATATCCCTTGTATTAGGTCTTATTGTTGTTAGTGGCCTATTCAATATGTATCTTGGTTCTACTCGCTCCTCTCAATTCAGTAATGGATTACAGCAAATGCAAGAGAATGGCCGCTATGGTGTGTCAACTCTTCAAAGAGGTTTTCGTTTAGCTGGTTACTCAGCTGGCGAGCTGGTCGAGCCATTCGATATTGCCGCCAGTAACGATAACACTGTGGTAGTGAGAATGCGCCTTGGCTATGATTGCAATGGTGGTTCAACAGCAGCTACAGGTGGCATTGCCGTTAATACCTATACATTAGATACCTCCCCAGCGGACGATCTTAAAAGCCAATTAGTATGCACCGGTAATAGTGCAGGCGCGGCACCAATGCCGCTTGTTGTAGGCGTTGATGAATTCCGAGTGTTGTACGGGATCAGCACTGATGACGATGGAATCCCGGAGCGTTATATTCCGTACGAGGCAGGCATCAATCCTCGGCAGGTGGTTAGTTTGCGATTTGCATTGTTGGTTAATTCAGGTAGCCCGATTCGTACGCGCGACGTGAAGTCAAAATACACAGTACTGGATAAAGAAATATCTGTAACGGATCGGGTTGCTCGGTCTGTGTTCACTAGTACCGTCAAATTACGCAACAGGCGCTAAATCATGTACAAAAAAATGATTTCATCTAATGCTATGCAAATAACGCTTGCCAAAAAACAACAAGGCGTAGCTTTAGCCATCAGCTTGTTATTATTAGTGGCTATGACCATCATTGGAGTGTCTACTCTAACGGGTACTCGTTTGAACGAGCAAGTTACGAGTAACGCTCAACAAAAAGCCATTACTTTTGAAGCAGCTGAATCTGCTATCAGTACGGTTTGGGACGCTGAAGAAATGATGGATGCGGTTGAACAGTTTCCAAGCACGCCTTATCACAATCCAATAGCCATAGAGCGCCAAGACTTATATCAGCAACTGTCCGCTGACTATGATCAAAAGTATGGGGGCAATACCATAGTTGATGTAGCTGCTGAGGTTAGTATCCAGTACTGCGGCGAATCAGTGCTGCCACAAGGCAGTAACCTAAGTGCTGATGAGTCAAAGCTGCAAATGGTCGGCTTATTATTTGATATTAATGGCGAGGCCGTTGTTGATAACACTAAATCACGATCAAATCATTTACAACGTGGCGTTCTTGTCCGCCCTAAGTCTGGTCGCACTGGTAACTGCGTGATACGTGAACGTTAAAGGAAAGTAAGAACTAATGATTGCTAATAAGACAACAGCGGCACAAAAAACACAAATCGGTTTTACCTTAATAGAATTATTAATCACGGTGGCGATTGTGGCTCTATTAGTTGGTATTGCCGTGCCTAGCTATAATAACTATATGGATCGAGCGCGCCGTTTGGATGCGAAAACCTTTTTGCAAGAAGTTGCTGGTGAGCAAATACGTTACTTTAGTGATAACAACAGCTATGCTGCAAATATGAAAGAAATGGGCTATAGCAGTGAAACGATGGATTCGCCTGACGGCTTTTACAACGTAGCGATTAATGTTGATGCAACGAGTGCGACTGGTGAGGCTATCGCTTTTACTCTAACGGCGACCCCTGTTGTTGGCAAGGCTCAAGAGAAAGATACTGCGTGCGGTAGCTTCCTGTTAGACAATTCAGGCTTGAAAGACGTCACGGGCCCTTCAGGTGTGGAAGGCTGTTGGTAACCTCAGTAACTATCTTTACGTGTCATGAAAAAAAGCGGCCCTAGGCCGCTTTTTTTATGCCTATTGTTAAGGCAGTCAGCATCTTTGCCTAAGCTAGGCAACATAAAGATTGGCTGTTATCGCTTTTTGGAACAACTTAGTCCTTTAAAACAAATGATACTTTCATAGTTACGCGGTATTCAGTGATCTTGCCGTCAGTGACCATCGCTTTTTGTTCTTTCACCCATACACTTTTAATATCGTTGAGTGTTTTATTGGCACGTGCAACACCTTCAGATACAGCATCGTCAAAACCCTTAGTTGAAGACGCGATGATTTCTGTAACCTTAGCTACTGACATAGGATAATCCTCTTTCAATTGTTGTTTAATTAATGGGGTTATAATCAGCTCGAAGCTGAGTGTCGACTATTATAGCAGTCGGATGGTGCGACATTATCTGCTTTCCTTAGTTCACTAAAAGTGTTCACAAACATTTATCGCACGATAGCGCACAGGCAAACTCATGTCATTTGATGACCTAATTTCACGCAAAGCAACCGGTAGCCTTAAATGGGATCGGTATCTGGATACCGATATTCTTCCAATGTGGGTCGCTGATATGGATTTCGAAGTTGCAAAACCTATCCAGGATGCCATTAAAAAGCGCATCGAGCATCCGGTTTACGGTTACACGGTAGCACCTAAAAGCCTTGATCAGGCCATCATTGCTTTTCTCGACGAACACTATGGGTGGAAAATACAAGCCGATTGGCTGGTTTATTTGCCAGGTGTTGTCACGGGTCTGGCGGTTGCCTGTCGGGCATTTTGCGAAGACGGTGACGACATCATGGTTAACCCTCCAATCTATCATCACTTTTATAATTCGCATGAAGATAAACGGCAGCAACTGGTGAAGGTGCCGTTGCATAAACAGGGTGATCGTTGGACGTACAACATAGAGGCTATGCGTGCTGCTTGCCATTCAAAAATGACAATGCTATTGATGTGCTCGCCTCACAA
>CALJAA010000016.1 GCA_938028465.1 uncultured Granulosicoccaceae bacterium
GTAGGCGATTGGCGTTTGGCTAATATTGTTGAGCTTTTATCGCTTTATGATTACGGCTCGGCTGGCGCAATCGGTAATATCCCATTAACGAATGTGGGCGCTGTAATCTTTGATGACTTTTGGTCATCTACATCGGTTCAATCAGCCGCCACTCCAAATGATATTGGTTTGGCTTGGGAAGTGAAGTACCTATCCGACCCAGATGCAGGCAGTAACATGGATCAAAAGTCGAGACTAGGGCGCGCTTGGTCTGTAAGAGATCAGTAATAAAGGTGTTACGGCACAATAATTGGGCGGTCATAGCCGATTTGTCGATGTACGGGTACGTCAGTGGTTGAGAAAGTCGTGCATTCATTTCTGCCTGTTTTTTTAATCCTGCTTATTTGGCCCACTTCACACAGTTGTGGGTCTACTCGTAGCGACCGAGCTACTCTTGCTGACTGGAATTGTTGTCCATTTACATCTGTGTAGTCCAGATCAATCAGTAACGGTGTATCAAATAAAGGGATATCCGGATCAACATAACTATTGCCACTGACATAGAGAAAGCTACCATCTTCTGCTAGCAATTCGATTTGTCCATCTGCCATGTTTGTGTCGGACCGCGTTTTCGTACGAGCCATAGTGGGGTCAGTTTTTATTGTGACTAATTGATCGCCAGCTTCTAAGCTGCGATAGTTGCCACTGACGTTAAATGTTTCAGTGTAGTAAAACGGTGCGCTTCCAAAGGTTGAATAAAAATGGTATTGCACATCGGTGAGTTGTTCTGCTATCTGGCCATTAGGTAGTGTTTTCTGGTATTCGCCTATCGTAGCATCGCGACTCTGAATAAACCCTCCATTTGCATCTGATGTTAGTGCTTGACCCTGCACTCGAAACATTAAACCATCATCACCTGTCAATGAAAATGCTTCAAAGCTGTTTTCATCCGATTCATCTAGGTTGTAGGAACGGGTATAAATATGCTGAAAACTGCCTTGAAGCAAGTAGTCACCATTTGGTAGTACACCGTCGCGTACCACCAATTTGCATTGGTCGAATTCGTAGCGCGTGAGCCTGAAGCGGCCAGGGCGTAACGTATAAAAAAAGCTGTTTAGCGTTACCGCCTGAGCACCGCTTAACTTAGTCATGTTGCCACCACCTTCACAGGCGTAGCTATACCGATCCAGAGGCATCGCAATCGGGCCGCCGATAGCATCTTCAATTGAATAAGTCGTCTGTGATAGCTGAGTAGCGTTGGTTTGGTCTGCGGTTTCGACAAAAGGTATGTCCAAGAATTCGCGAGTATTGCTAGTTTGGTTAACCACTAGGTATTCACCAGGCACCACTTTGCAGTCTGTGCCGCCATTACAGACTGCAGCGAAGGTTAAGGGGTTTTGTACCTGGTAGTAATCAGCATTGGGCCATACAAGTGTTGTGGTTTGCTCCACTACAAAAGCAAGATCGTCGACGACTATAGCGAGTTGGTCTAATTGGTGGCCGGCTGCTGAGTTGATTAGCTCTTGCGATTTATCCAGCAAGTTTAATGTTGATTGCGTTGCTTGCGAATCACTGCCTTGATCGACGGAGTCAGTAGTACCTGAGTCAGTGGTACTAGAATCAGACGTGCTATCGGAAGTGTCCGTTCCAGTTGCATCACTACTTGGAACACGGGGCGTATTACCGCCGGAACAGCCAGCAAGGGTGATAACGAGTAAGGCAGGTAATAATTTCATAATAGAAGCACACGAGTTAGAAGAGCATTTTATATTGTGCGTTGCTGAAGCCTATCAGATGCTGTTTTCGCTGCGTTGGTATTTATACCCGATTAACACTGTTTCGCTGTTTCTACTCATTTATCACTGAAAATGGTTCGATGTATTCAACCCTTATCTTATTAATCCGAGCGAATCGCTCAGCTGGATTATCCATAACAATCCACGTATGGCGAGTTTTTGCGGTCATCCGTGTTCCATCGGGTTTAATGCCATCCCAGTCAAAATTAACTGACAATTCATGTTGGCCTTCAGCGATTGTCGAGTAGCTGAGGCCATGTACTGCGTGCCGCGTAGCAGACATCGTCGAAACGGGTCCAGCCATCCAATCTGCCATGTCGTTAAAAGAGGTGAGTGTTTTTGAACTATCGCTAAACTTGATATCGAAGTCGTTGGTGAGGATCTCCCTTAAACCATCGGCGTTTCTTCTAGGGTGTTCAACAATCGCTAACCAATTGTGCACAAGGCTGTGTAATCTATTATTGACATACGTATCGCTAAACTCAGTCGCTGCAGCGGCTCCACTACCGTTGATTGACATCTTGCTGAATTTTGGAAGCCGGGCGTCGTTGTAGCTCATCGTTGCCTGATAGCTAAGCTTTAGAGCGCTTAGTGCATCGTCCGGCGCCATCCCAATATTGGTAAAGATGATTTTCGCATCTAGCGATAAGGTTCCATCGTCGTTAACTGTCACGTCTGATTGTTTTACTTGATGAGCATTTTTCCACGAAGCTGGGAACTGTTTAACTGCTTCTCTATATTGATCACGACCGTTGGCTGTTCCGCTGGCAGAGGTAACAGAGAAGTCCTCAGTTAATATGTCTAGTTGGTTTTCAATCCCAACCTGGCTGTTTTCGTAATACTGATACCAACGATAAAGCTGCGCTTTGGCGGCGTGTTGTTGATAGCTAACGCGTATGGCATCTTCAGAAAGAGGAGTATTCGCCATAGCGGTGGCTGCCAGTAGGTTGAGTAGAAGTAGGGTGAATGCTGTAAGTCGTATTTGGTTTATCAGAAGCATAATTATTATTGATTGTTTGAAATGATGGTGTGAACGCTTGAGCCCGATTGTTTTAGATAGCGCTGTCAGCCTAGCAGGCGCTGAATTTTGTCATTGTGATTAATTTGCCATAGCCGCTTCATTAAAGCATCGAGCTCGTTTGCATTAACAGCGTTACTTGACAAGGCTAACGCCTGCGCTTTTACTTCGAGTTCGTCGCGGTTAAGCGTATTGCCTGGGTCACCTTTGGGCTCATCAACACGGCCTGAATGAGAATGTTGATCCTTAGTGGTGACGGTTACTTTTCCAATCCACTGTTTGGGGTAAACGTTATCGATTTCCTTGTCTAGTTCCATGGTAACGCGATCAAGAAAAGACAGGGCGATTTGGTCGTCTAGCACTGAGGCAAATTGATTTAACCCAGCTTTTCGATGAGTGGCTATTAAGCCTAAGGTTGCAGGCATTGAAAACTTAGCTTGATGTACGCTAGTGGGATTGGTAACGGGCCCCAGCACGTCAATCGCACCTTGGTGAACATGGGCCGTAACATGAGCGATATCGATTGGTGATAGATCATGCTGTGTTACTACTTGAAGTAGAGCGTCCGCTGCTGGATGTGTATGGCGGCATGAAGCATGAAACTTAAATGATGTTTCGAGCACACACCAACGTTTTCCTAAGTTATCAAGCAACTTGGCAGGATCAGCATCGTTAGACATACCCGCTGCGATGCCTTGTGAGCCCTCTAGTATTTTTTTAGCACCAGTGAATCCTTTGCTGGCGATCCATGCAGCCATTAAACCTTCGGCAGCTGATTTGCCCGTGTGCAGTTGTTTGGAATCTGAAGCATCACGAAGGAATTCCCAAAGGCCCGCCGATTGTGTGCCGGCGGAGCCAAAGGCATTCAGCATTGTTCGAGCCTCCAGCCCATAAATTTGCCCAGCGGCTGCTGCGGCGGCGAATGTGCCCGCTGTGCCGGTTGTATGAAATACCTTATAGTGAGAGCGCCCCAGAAACTCGCCAATGCGAATGCCGACTTCATAACCCGCGACACAGGCGCAAATAAATTGCGTACCCGAAGCACCCGTTTGCTGCGCTGCCGCAAGTGCAGCTGGAAAAACAACAGCGCCCGGGTGAAATACTGATCCGTTATGAACATCATCTTGTTCTGAGATATGTGAAGCCGCACCGTTGATCAATGCGGCAAATAGCGGGGACGTCATTTGTCGGTTTGTTAGGATTTCGGACGGCCCTGTGCTAGGGCCCATGGCGTTTGAGAAATCTTCGAGAATGGATATGGCCTTATGCCCCTTGCCAGACAAGGTCGAACCCACCCAATCAACGAATAAATCAATCGTGCGATTAACAACGCTTTGTGGAATATCGTCGTAAGTTAAGTTTGCGGCAAATGCTGCAAGCTTTTCGCTTTCATTGCCAATGGCATTGTTCATAAGCGGATTGGCGTTTAATGCGGCTGTCATTAGGCTGGCCCTTAGCTAGAACGAACGTGGTAAATCAAGGATGTGCTCAGACACATAGGACAAAATTAAGTTTGTAGAAATTGGCGCTACTTGGTAGAGCCGCGTTTCGCGAAACTTTCGCTCAACATCATATTCAGACGCGAAACCGTAACCGCCATGAAACTGGATGCAAGCATTGGCTGCCTCCCACGAGGCATCGGCAGCTAGCATTTTTGCCATGTTTGCTTGAGCGCCACACTCTTCGTTTTTATCAAAACGCTTACACGTTTCAAATCGCATTAGGTTGGCAGCTTCGGTATTGATAAAGGCTTTAGCAATAGGAAACTGCACGCCTTGGTTTTGACCAATTGGGCGATCGAACACGATGCGATCTTTTGCATAGTTAGTGACCTTTTCAATAAACCAATAGGCATCGCCAATGCATTCAGCTGCGATAAGGGTTCTTTCGGCATTTAAGCCATCGAGTATGTACCGAAACCCTTTGCCTTCTTCGCCAACTAAGTTTTCTGCTGGTATCTCTAGATTGTCGAAGAAGACTTCATTGGTTTCATGATTAACCATATTGCGTATCGGGCTAATTTGCATACCGTTACCAATAGCGTCACGTAAATCTACGATAAATACGGAAAGCCCCTCGGATTTACGTTTGACGTTCGCAATTGGTGTTGTTCGCGCTAGTAGGATCATGAGATCTGAATGCTGAATTCGACTGATCCAAACTTTTTGGCCATTGATGATGTATTTATCACCTTGCTTAGTAGCGGTGGTTTTAAGTTTGGTGGTGTCGGTGCCCGTTGTGGGTTCAGTAACCGCCATTGACTGAAGCCGCAACTCTCCTGCCGCTATCTTGGGTAGGTAATACGCTTTTTGTTTATCAGAGCCGTGCTTTAGTAGCGTACTCATGTTGTACATTTGCCCGTGGCAGTGCCCAGCATTGCCACCGTTCCGATTGATTTCTTCCATGATGATAGAAGCCTCAGTCAGGCCTAAGCCGGAACCACCAAACTCTTCAGGAATCATTGCAGCTAACCAACCGGCATCGGTTAGGGCCTTAACGAATTCTTCAGGGTAGGTGGCAGCTTCATCATGCGAGCGATGATATTCAGGTGCGTATTGAGCGCACAGGTCTCGCATGGCAGTCCTCAGTTCCATGTAATTATCGCTGATGCATTGCATGATTGATTTTTCTCAATTATTTTGTGAGCAAGGCTGAGGTGTTTTTCTCAAGTCAGCTGATATCGGGTTTGTATGCCACCACCTCAACTTCAACACGTGCATCAACAAGCAATTGGTTGAGCACGGCTGATCTTGCAGGTGGTTCGTCGGGAAAGTACTCTGCGTACACGGTATCGAAGCCAGGAAAATCATCGCGATCGCGCAACCAGATTGTGGCTTTCACTACGTCGCTCATTTCGCAATCGGCCAAGGTTAATGTTGCTTTGATCTCCTCTAGCACGGCTCTAGTCTGAACTTCGATGGAGCCAT
>CALJAA010000017.1 GCA_938028465.1 uncultured Granulosicoccaceae bacterium
GCGTGATAAACAGAGCTTGTCGCGTATTTTCCAAACCCACTTTATGGTCATTGATCATATCGGAGCGCGTAGAAAACAGCTTTAACGTATCGATGTTGGAAAAGCTATCAACGACCACGCCGGTTAACGCAGATTTTGCACTCTGAAAATTCTGTTGCGCCACAACCATTTTGGGAATAACCCACACCATTAACCCCACATACAGCATCAACCAGATTAATAACGGACTGGCCAGTCGGATATCGGTATCAGACATCAGTGCGGCTATGCCAATCATATAAACAAGCCCGAATGCGAGTGCATTGAAAAGGTGATAGATAATATCGGAGGCGTGATTGCCAATATCTACCAGCCTTATCGCAGTGCGACCGGTTAAGTCTTCCTGAAACCAACCGACCGATTGCTGCGATAAATGCTCGTGCGCTCGCCAACGAACCAGAGTAGCGGAATTACATTGAAAGCTAATATCATTCACGGCGTGGCGTAACAGTTGCGACAACGGGCGCAGAGCCAAAACGACTATTGCAGCCAGTGATAATTCGAGACCGTGTTGCTGCCAGAGTGTATGCGGTGACGTTACCGCCAGCACGTCGAGCAACCGTCCAGCGTAGCTGATCAGCCACACCTCAATACTCGCGGTTAAAATGGTAATACACACACTGATAATCAACACCCGTCGTAATGGCGCGACGTGTGACCGCAGATAAGTCAATGCGTCAGGTGACGGTGGAATATTCGACGAGGTATAAGGTTGGACGAGCTGCAAGGCACGTTGGGTGAATCGATCGTAGAAGCCCGGCATAATCGTAGTCCCGTTAAAAAAAGATCCGGTCGTTACACATTTTATATTCGTTTGCTTGCCTATTATGCGCTCAACTAGTATGGTAGAGGCTGATTTACTCCGGCAAACAATTGTGCTTGATAAGATGTCAATCAAGCATGAATACCCCCAACACTGGTGAATATGTCTAACGCAACTATCGAACGACGCACAACTGCGGAACCCATCTATCGCGTCTTGGTTCAATTCTAGAGACTATTCAACTCGAACAAGCTGAGTATTTTGATCCAAACTGAGGTTATTTCGATGACAACATTTCCCGTAGTTCAAGCTGATCCCGGTGTTACACGGCAAGTACTCGCCGACCACCCTGACCTAATGATCGTGGCGTTTAATTTTAACCAGGGCGCTGAAGGCAAACTACATCATCACCCACACGTTCAATCCACTTTCGTAAAATCGGGACGGTTTGCATTCACGATAAATGGAGAGCAAACCGAAGTCGGGCCTGGAGACAGTTTCATCATTCCAAGCAATGCTGAACACGGTGCTGTGTGCTTAGAGCCAGGTACCTTGATTGATAGCTTCACACCCCGGCGCGACGATTTTCTGTAGCAACCAAGCCGGGCATGAAAATAACCAGCGCCAAAGTATTTGTAGGAGGGCCCGCCAAAAATTACGTCACGCTAAAGATCATGACCGATCAAGACATTTATGGTCTGGGTGACGCAACACTTAATAACCGCGAAACTCTCCCCGCTCAATACTTAACGGATTACCTGATTCCGAACCTGATCGGGATGGACCCTCGCAACAGCGAAGACATCTGGCAGTTTTTTTTTAAAGGCGCTTATTTTAAGCGCGGCCCCATTGCCATGGCAGCATTCGGCGCAATCGATATGGCGCTGTGGGATATCAAGGGCAAGCTTGCCAACATGCCGTTGTATCAGTTGTTTGGTGGCAAGAGTCGCGAGGGCGCGATGGTTTACGCGCATGCCACAGGGTCTGACCTTGAGGATCTATTAGACTCAATCAGCTACTTTGTTGAGCAAGGCTATAAAGCCGTGCGTGTGCAATGTGGCATACCGGGGATGCCAACAGCCAGTTACGGTGTATCCGAATCCAAAGCTGATGTTAAAAACTACATCACCAACTTCAGTGGCGTTAAGCCAAAAATCGAAGTTTGGGATACAGAGCGCTACATGCGCTATATGCCTCACACGCTGGAACGAATTCGAGAACATGTCGGCCCTGATATAAAAGTACTACACGACGTTCATCACCGATTGAGACCACGGGAAGCGGCAGCATTTGCAAAACAGGTAGAATCGGTTGGGCTATTCTGGCTGGAAGACCCTACTCCGGCGGATGATCAGGACGCGTTAAAGCTGTTGCGCCAACACTCGACGGTGCCTGTTGCCATCGGTGAGGTATTTAATTCAATCTGGGATTGCAATAAGCTGATTGAAAATGAACTGATCGATTTTATCCGCGTGGCTGTTACCTACGCAGGTGGTATCACACACGTCAAACGTATTGTCGATCTTGCAGGCCTTCATCATGTACGAACCGGATTTCACGGCGCGCCGAGCCATTCACCTTTGTGCATGGCCGCCCAGGCACACCTCAATGCATGGGCACCTAACTTTGGCATACAGGAATATCTGATATTGGGCACGCCAGAATGCGATGCCCTGTTCCCTTCAGAGCATCGCATGGCAGGCGGGTTAATGTACGTGAGTGACGCGCCTGGGCTGGGCGTGGATTTTAACGAAACCGAAGCCGCTCGCTATAGCTATACAGCCGGGAGCCATCCAGTAGTGCGATTAGAAGATGGAACGCTCTGGAACTACTAGTACCGGCCCGCAAAAAAGCACATACCCGATTTAGCTGTACAACATACCGCCGTTTATATCGAAATTCGCGCCGGTGACAAACGCTGATTCATCACTTGCCAGAAAATAAACCATGTTAGCGATATCTTCAGGCACACCTTCTCGCTTGACCGGTGACGCATTGGCCACATGTGTGCGCACTTCGGGCTTGGTGAATACATTGTGAAAGTCGGTATCAATCATACCGGGGCAGATAGCATTAACGCGGATGTCAGGACCAAGCTCTTTTGCCAAGCCGCGCGTCATTGTCATGACTGCACCTTTGGATGCAGCGTACGCAACAGCACCAGGCCCACCACCGTCACGACCAGCCTGCGATGCCAAATTAACTATTGCGCCTTGCTTCATGTGTGGCAAACAGGCCTTCACCATTAAAAAGGTGCTGGTGGTATTTAACGACATGACATTGTTCCAATGCTCTAACGACATTTCTGCAATGGTTTTGCGGGCAACTAAACCACCCGTGTTGTTAACCAGAATATCGACTCCACCAAATTCATCAACCGTTTGCTTAACAAGCGCATCAACATCCGCCTGGTTATTAAGATCAGCTTTCACCGCAATGGCTTTTCCGCCATTAGCTGTGATTTCTTTAACGGCACTATCCGCACCCTCACTACTGGAGTGATAGCTCAGTGCGACGTTGGCTCCCTCTGCAGCCAGTCGAAGCGCGCAAGCCCGACCAATATCCCTGCCGGCACCCGTTACAATTGCTGTCTTGTTATTTAAACTCATGGACAATTCCTTAAAATATTTTTTGTAGATTAAAAGTGGGCTTTCAGTTAAGTGCCCACATCAAATGTTTTTGGCACCACGACCTTAAAACTTCGGTCGTCGGCGTCCGTAAAATAAAGATCACAATCGTATCCCTGATCGTCTAAAAAACTGAAAATCCGGCGCGGCGCATTGACCGGATAAGGGACGATGAGTGTGGCAATACGGTGTCGGATCGCCTTGGGGTATCGCGCAGTTAAGCATGTGCTCACCGGCAAGCCCTCATAGTCAACCGGATCAACATCCGGAAAGTCAGTTAACTGAGACAAACTCGCAGCACCCGCTTCAGACCACAAAATCTGACCATAGAACCCCGCCTTTTCACCCGTATACCGAAACGTGGTGTCTCCGAGTTGCATTGGCGAGTTAGCATGAATCAGCCAATCGATCGTCACCGGTGACTCCGCATCAATCGCGTCAACAATAACGAAGTAGCTATTATTCACGAAGTAAACATCCCTGAGCACTCGGGTGACTTCAGGTGTGAGTGATTGATAGGCAGCGGTGGCGTCACCTTGGATATAGATATGATCGTCACGTTGTTCAGCGGTGACAATATGACCGGATGAACGCATGGCTAGTGCTTTGTCTTTATCTGCGTACTGACCTTTGCCATCAATGAGTATGGCGTTTTTCGATCGGGTTTGACGACGCCAATTTTGATGCATCGTGCTATTGAAAGCCACGTAGTGCCCCGACTGTATCGCTAGGTCTTCGCCGAAGCCTGCTAGGCAGAATGCATTTTGATCACCATGGCTATGGCTGATCGACCCAAACTTGGACGACTTCATCACAAACTGTAAATGGTTTTGAGGATCGGCCATGCTGGTTTGAATTGCTACCCAACCCACTCCTTCAAACCAGCGCAACGTATCGTCTTCACCTGGAGGCTCTGCAGCGACGATTGGGAAGTCTGTACGATAAGCCAGCTCATCAAAATTCAGATCCCACCAACCGTAGTTATAGAAAGCCATCTCGGTGCCAGGGTCGTTACGCTTAATTTCATCGTAGTACCACTGATACGCCCCGTTACCTGTCACACCAGCAAACTGTCGGAGGTTATAACCAATCTTTAGCGACGGCAAATCACCCATAGTGCTGTCATCACCAAACGTCGCACGTCGGGTATCAGGCGCTTTAGTGAATAACGGGAAATCGCCAGTATTCTGAAAAAACGGTCGCTGGTATAAGTCTAATGCTGTATACCCTTTCAATAGGTTTACTGCATCTATCAGGTAGGCCATACCGGTCATCCAATAGTGCGGCCCTTCTGCCCAGCCTCCTTGTGCATCTCCCCAGGGAGAGTAAACGGTCGATAAAAACTCGACGGCGTAGTGTAGCCAGCCTTCGGCTTCAGGCTCGTCATCAAGTAATGCGATAGAGGCTGGAATCAGTACTGCAGAAACCGCCCTTACCGCATGGCTATCAAATGGAAATAGCTGAATGTTTGCGTGTTTAATAATGTGATCGGCTGTTTCGCGAGTGCGAACCAGCAACGCAGTACGGACCTGATCTCGTTCTTCTGGTGTGAGTTCATCGTAGAGCCAATCGTAGCCCCAGGCCAATGCACCATTAACTCGGAAAGCCCATTCATCTGTGTAGCTACGTGATGTTGTACCCGCGGGATTCCAGGAGGCTGCTTCCAGCAACCACTCTTTTGCACGCTTAGTTAGCTGTGCATCATCGGTGATCGTACCGCCAACGGCCAGATGCCGGATGGCGTAGATTAATTCCTGCAAATCAATATAGGTTTGTCGCCAAACACTGGCTACCCTTTTATGATCGGGATACCCGGCTGGCTCTTTCATCACCTCGCGATCCATCCAAGGCTCCACAGACTTAGAATAAAACGTATCCCAAGTACAATGCGTCGGATCTTGCGCGAGGCTCTTTTTAAACGATGCGATGCGATCCTTGTTCATCCACAAACGCGGGTGATCCCTGTTGGCACTGGCAAGGCGTTTCGCGCGAGACGGCAATGGCGTTTCAGGTAAATCAGCATTGATGGTAAAAGCCCGGTCGGAACTCCAGTTACTGGCAGGCTGCCCAGACTCAGGCGACCATACTGCGTAAGACCATACGTAGTCACCTGCTGTGAATGTTTTATCCGGTGTGAAAAAATTTAACGCGATCCGCTCAAACACTAATGTATCCGCAGGAGCATAGCTTGAATCCTTCGAAATTCTGATCACATAAAGTGCGCCATCCTCCAACGTGGGCAACCACGTAAATCGAGGCGGATTCT
The DNA here is from genome assembly GCA_938028465.1 of uncultured Granulosicoccaceae bacterium. GTDB lineage: Bacteria > Pseudomonadota > Gammaproteobacteria > Granulosicoccales > Granulosicoccaceae > Granulosicoccus. Next base: position 5,696 of record CALJAA010000017.1, read on the forward strand.
CAGTGATGATTGTGTCAGCCACTGGCGAATACTGAATAGTAAGTTGCCCGGCTTTAGGCTCATCCAGCAAATCCAATGGTTTGTTAGGGTTGTCACCGCTTGGCATAGTTGACCGAATACTTAAATTGACAATTGAAATAAAGGAGCAGCACTAAGCTGCTCCTCACTTTAGTAATTGGCGTTATTCAAACCGCTCTAACCGCCGTATTGACGCTTATAAGCTGAGTTCATAACGTCGAGTACTTTGCTCAAGCCTCTTTTTTCGAGCTGGGCTGTATAGTCATCCCATTCGGCTTCAACGTCTCCGTTACCGAGCACCCATGCCTGCTGACGCTCAAGCATGTAGTCTCGTAGTGAACCCCAATAACGATCATAGACTTTTTGCTCATCCGCACTGAATGCTACACCGAGGAACTGATCGATAAGGTAGTCGCCTTCGTCATAAAGCTTAATACCTTCGAGTGCAAATTCGTTTGACCATTGTATTTCATAGCCATAGTCCTGGAAGTAACCACGACCTTGCAGCTGCGAACCAACCAGCCACAGAGACCGGTTAACAGGGCCAGCGTCAAGAAATTCCTGTTTGAAGATTGCCTTACCGTCGATCATGTCGTAGTGCATACCCTCTACACCAAAGTTGGCCAAACGGCGCCCTTCTTCGGTAAACCAGAAATCAAAGTACTTGATCGTTTCAACCGGGTGTTTGTTCGTCGCACCTATAGCCCAACCATCTGGTTTTATAGGAATACGACGATGCTCTTCGATTCTTTTGCCACTAACTGACGCAGGAGGTGCCATGGCTTTGAATTCAAAACCGTCAATTTCAGCAGACAAGCGATTGTATCCGGAAGTAGACGCGAACCAGTCATGAGTTGAACCACCCAAGTTTTCGCCTAACAGGAAATCACGAGACGAACTACCTCGGGTAAATATTTCTGCATCCACCAGGCCATCTTTATACCAACGCGCAAGGTTCTTGATGCCTTCTCGATAGCCTTCGAGTGCATAAGGGTGTTGAATCTTACCGTCTTCGACCATGAAATCGTGATAGGTATCAGAGCCAGAAGAACGGCCATCCCATAAGGTCACCAAGCGAATAAGCTCCGGCCACTGGCGTGCAAAGTATGGCACCTCATCAGCTTCACCATTACCATTGGGATCTTGTGTTTTGAAGGCACGCAATACTTTTTCGTACTCTTCGACGGTTTCCGGCATTTCAAGCCCAAGCTTGTTTAGCCAGTCAGTACGGATCCAGTACGCTCTGCCGTATTTGCCATCTGGCAGGTATGGGATGTAATACATGTTGCCGTCTGCTGCTGATATTGCTGCAGCAATTTCCGGCTTCTCGGCAAAGAACTTTTTCAAGTTCGGGGCATGCTCGTCAATAAGATCGTTCAACGGCAAAAATGCACCTTCCGGGCCGTACTGATTAACGAAATCCTTAATACGGCTCGACCCAACAATGTCTGGAATATTGCCAGATGCAAGCATTAGATTTAGCGCTTCAGTTTTACCGGAGTTTTCATCGGTATTCATGTTGGCACCAACCGTGACATCTTTAAGATGTATGTTGGTCCATTCGCGCGCAGTTTGCTCTACCGGCCAATCCTCTTTGTAGACCGGATAACGTGCGTGGTTCATTTGGATTGTCAGCTCTAACGGATCTCCGTCAACAATACGCAAATTATCGTTGGCAATAACGGGCGTCGTTGCGGCCACTCCGGCTATTGTGGCCGCTACAGCCGTAGTCAATAATAGTTTTCTCATACGCTCCTCTCCATTTTACTCTTGGTTGATTACTCTTTAACACCTCCGAGAAGGATTCCCTTCTCGAAGTACTTTTGAATCCACGGGTACACCAGCAACACTGGAATGATCGAACACACGATGATAGCGGCCGTGACAGTTTCAGCACTGTAGGCAGCATCAAGCTGGGTGAACGCGAATTCTTCGTCATCACTGAGCTTTGCCAATGTATGACGCAAAAAAACTTGCAACGGGATTTTTTCCTGACTTTGCAGCAACACCATTGCCCAGAAAAAACCATTCCACCGGGCAACGATACAAAAAAGTGTAATCGTGGCAATTGCGGGCTTGGATAACGGAATAAACACTTTCCACAACACCTGAAAATCATTCGCGCCATCCATACGGGCTGCCTCTTCAAAGCTTTGTGGTATCGCTTCAAAGAAATTACGCAGTAAGATAATGTTAAACGCATTGATGGCGAATGCCAGAATAATACCGAACATACTATCCAGCAAATTCAGATCGCGCATGTTCAGGTAAAAAGGTATAAGCCCGGCATTGAACCACATGGTGAATGCGATAAACAGGTTAAAGAAACGCCTACCCAATAGTTGAGGACGGGATAGCGCATAGGCAGCAGGGATGATAAATATCAAGCTCATCACCGTACCGCCAATGGTATAAATAAAGGTATTTCTGTAAGACATCCAGAAATCGCGATCGAATAGAATGTACTTGTACGCTTCGATAGTCACATCGATCGGTGTCAGCACGACTTTCCCAGCTTGCGCTGCAAAACCTGAACTAAACGACACAGCAGCGATATAGATAAAAGGATAAAGCGTTGCAACCGTAAACATGCCAATCAGCACTGACACGACAATCGCGAAAAACTTGTCCCCGCGGGAATAAAGGTTCCAGTTCATTGTGGGGCCGCCTCGACCATCACGATTACCATAATGATGTCTTCGAATAGCGCCTTGCCAAGGTGTTGGCGATTATCACCATCACGAAGGCGACGACAGCATTAAACAAACCGGCGGCAGCCGCAAAGTCGTATTGCCCGCTTTGCAACCCTTGTCGATAAACAAAGGTATTAACAACGTCGGCTGTGGAGTATGTAGCGGGCTGATACAGAAGAATGATTAACTCGAACGACACTTCCATAATATTGCCGATACGGATGATTAACATGATGATAATCGTAGGCAGAATGGACGGTAGCGTAATCTTCCACATCATTTGCCAACGGCTGGCACCGTCCACAACCGCGCTTTCGTAAAGTGACGGGCTAACGCCTGCTATTGCCGCAAGAAACACAATGGAACCAAAGCCAGCTTCCTGCCAGATACCGGTTCCGATAAAAATCGGACGAAACCATTCCGGCTTAGTGAGAAAGTAAATGGAGTCGATACCGAACCAGCTGAGCACGGTATTAACAACGCCTACCGAAGGCGAAAAGGCAGTGATGACAATGCCTGCGATAATGACCGATGAGATAAAGTGCGGCAGATAGACTATGGTTTGGGCCGCGCGCTTGTAAGTTGCGTGCAAAATTTCATTGAACATCAATGCCAGTATGATTGGCGCTGGAAACGCAAACAGCAAATTGAGCGCACTGATTTTAATGGTGTTCCAGAACGCCCGTACGAATTGATCATTAGTAAACAGCAACTCAAAATGTTCCAGCCCAACCCAGGGGCTTGCGGCCACACCGCGAAAGATTGAATAGTCTTTAAACGCTATTTGCAAGCCATACATCGGTTTATACAGAAACACCATAAACCAGACGATGGTTGGCAACAGCATCAGGTATAGCTGCCACTCATTTCTTACGTGATCACTCAGCCATTGTAGTTTTTGCTTTAACGTTCGCTTCGATCGAACAACGGCAACACGTTTACCATGGTTTGCGTGGTGCCGTGAAGGCGTGTTTTGACCGCCCTTTCCTGGCCCGGCATTCACACTACCATTGTCTGAACTTGTACTCACTAGTTGTGGCTTCCAGTAAGCGCAAGCCCCGATTCCGCATCAAATACACTAACTAAATTCGCCGGTGCATAGAGGTGTTGTACGTTCGACAAATGGTCAATAGCACCGTGTGTTTCTGTTTTCACGACTAGCGCGTGCTCACCAATACTGGTGTGCAGCAACGCTTCCGAACCCAGCGGCTCAACCAGATTAAGTGATACAGGAATCGTTGAAGCGCCATCAACAGGACTTATTGAAAAGTGCTCAGGACGCATTCCTATCACTACTGCTTGACCGTTTTCCACGTTAATGTGGTCCGGCAATGTAAACGTCACATCGTTAACGGTTGCTTTCTTACCGTCGGAGGTCACGTCAATAACACCTGGCAGCTGATTCATCGGAGGTGACCCGATAAAACTGGCCACAAATGTATTGGCTGGGTTGGTAAACAACTCCATCGGTGTACCGATTTGCTCTATGTAGCCGTCATTCATTACAACGATGCGATCAGCCAACGTCATTGCCTCTACCTGATCATGTGTCACATAAACAGAGGTAGCCCCTAGCCGCTTATGAAGCCGTTTAATTTCTGCACGCATTTGTGTACGCAGCTTGGCATCCAGGTTTGACAGAGGCTCGTCGAAAAGAAATACTTTTGGGTGGCGAACAATCGCCCTGCCCATCGCTACGCGTTGGCGCTGCCCACCAGATAACTCAGCGGGTTTGCGATCCAGGTAAGGGGTCAACCCCAGAATCTCGCTAACCTCTGCTACCGTTTTAGCAATGTGCTCTTTGGATTCTTTGCGAATGCGCAATCCAAACGCGATGTTTTCAAATACTTTTAAATGTGGATAAAGCGCGTAATTTTGAAACACCATGGCTACATCACGATCTTTCGGTGCCACTCTGTTTACTTCCCGGCCATCGATGCTGATGGTACCGTCCGTTATTTCCTCTAGCCCAGCGATCATTCGCAGTGTTGTGGATTTTCCACAACCAGATGGACCGACGAGTACTACAAATTCCTTTTCCTGCACTTCCAGATCGATGCCATGCACAACCTCGAGATTTCCGTAACATTTAAAAATGCTTTCTAGCTTTACGCCGGACATTCTTTCTCCAAGGTGCCTAATACCGAAGCGTGATTACAACGGCTTGCCATCGTGCAGTGCCCAGCCAAGGCTCGACATCTGTTTTTGGAGCCGTTCGGGCGCGTTCGTCTATTGATTTTGGCTTTGTTTAGCGGGATGGTATACTAGTATTTCATCAGCTGCAAACGGTATTTGTAGAAACTCGAAAGGCACTCTAACGTAGCCAGGGTTGCTACTAATGTGGTGCGTTTTCATACACTTAAGAGCAATCGAGATTCCTGCTCCATGGCGCAAAATCTAAAAATCACCGGGCGTCGCACAAGCGTCGAATCAGTGTTTGATCATCTGTACGAAGAGATCGTTTCGATGCGCCTCCTGCCGGGTACAAAAATCTCAGAAGCGGAAATCGCCGCGCTATTCGATATCTCACGCCAACCAGTGCGTGATGCGTTTAGTCGGCTCGAGAACCTCGAGCTGCTACTCATCAGGCCGCAGAAGGCCACCGAAGTAAAACGCTTCTCATCCGCACTCATAACCACTGCCAGATTTGTGCGCGCATCCGTCGAGTCAGAAGTCTTACGTCGGGCAGCCAGAGCATGCGATCACAGTGGAGGCAAACTGCTGGAGGAACAAATTGACGAGCAGCGATTAGTGGTTAAACACGACAATTACGATCGTTTCAGATCCCTCGACTATCAATTCCATAAATCACTGTGCACTGTAGCGAAGGTTGAGTATGCGTTTGATGTAATTGCCAAGGAAAAAGCAAAGGTAGATCGTTTGTGCGTGTTAGGCCTATCGAAAAGTGAACGGCTTGATCAACTGCTCGAAGATCATATTAATATCGCCAGCTGCATTATTAACAAAGATGAAGAAGGCGCTGTACGCGCAGGCATGCTTCATCTGTCACGCCTGGACGCAACCATCGACACCATCCGAGAAGAGAACGCCGACTATTTTGACGACTAGAGATCGGTAACCTTAGATATTTCGAGATGAATTCTATTTGAGGGCCCTCGCAATGGACCCACCCCGGAGGGCGCCTTGCCCCCTTACGCGGGACGTGAGTACCCCACTGCGTATGACATTTAAAACGCTTCGACAAAACGCAATCACTCTAACTTCATATCTACCAATAAGTTAACCCATCTTCTGTTTTTCAATTTTCTAAAATCATTTCGCCTGGCACGAAGCCGCCTCGCTAAACGCAGCTGTGATGGAGTTCCGAGGCGCTCGGTTTTAACCGCAATCAGCACATTTCCGTAATAAAAAATTAGTAAAGTGTACTTGACACAGCCCAAACACAAAAGTAAAGTTTACTTTACATCCAATTCAATGAGGTTGACTTATGAGGGACGCTACAGACAAACCTAATGAATACGAGGCTCGCGAGAGAAAGAACACACTTAGTTGGCTTTTTTGGGTATTCGCATACGCGATATCCCTCGTACTGAGCTCCGTAATTCTCACCCAATTACCTGCGCCTAAGCTGTTGCTGGGTATTTCCGCATTGCTCATCACCGCGGGTTTCGGTATCGCAGCGTTTGTGGCTTTTACGCGGCTGCTTAAAGGTTTAGATGAAAGGCTGCAAAAAATATGGTTGGAATCATTGGCAATAACCTTTGGTGTGTTGTGGATCGCCTTTGGGTGCCTGGTCATTCTGCATAGGGCAGACATAAATCATATTGATGCTCCTGAAATGGGCCTGTTATCACTACTAGCCGGACTAGGGTTCACCGTGGGTGCGATTAGGACGATTAGATAAAGATGAAGAACCGCCTAAAAGCACTGCGTGCCGAACAAAACTGGACTCAGGCGGAATTAGCAGCCGAGTTACAAGTTTCACGGCAGACAGTTAACGCCATAGAGAAAGGTAAATTTGATCCGAGCTTGCCATTGGCTTTTAAGATCGCCCGATTATTCGATTTACCGATAGAAACTATTTTTGATGACGATGGAAAATAACAATCACACAATAGTATGTGTTTTGTTCATGGTCTAAATTTTTATGAAAAAAATGCTAAGGCTTCTTCCGTAACTCCAAAATGTTACTTGCGTGTGCATTGTTTGCATTGATGGCAAGAACAAGCTTGTGCACACAATGGCAAACAACAGATGATTAACCGGCGGCGTTAACTTAATCCAGGTACCCAGCAACCAGCCTATCGCCTTTGCAGGCTTTGGCGGAATATCAAACACGGGTGACATCGATATCGGCAAGTCGGGATGAAAATTCCACTCACGTGACTGCCCCGCTGGTATTTCTACTTCACGATCGTGTGCCACCTTGGGCTCCCTTTGCATCGGTTAAATTGAGAATGAATAGGCTCTAAGTCTACACCCTACAAAAGCCTCTTTGTCCCCGCCTGCGCGGGGATGATATTGGTTCGTGGGGATGATATTGGAATTACATTGCTGCTTTGCGGAATTAGAGTGCTCTAAGTGGATCCCCGCCTACGCGGGGATGACGATGCTTTGTGCGGATGATATTGGAATTACATTACTGCTTTGCGGAATTAGAGTGCTCTAACTGGATCCCCGCCTACGCGGGGATGACGATGCTTCGTGGGGATGACGATGCTTCGTGGGGATGACGATGCTTCGTGGGGATGATATTGGAATTACACTACTGCTTTGCGGAATTAGAGTGCTCTAACTGGATCCCCGCCTACGCCGATGTTGGGGGCTGTCATTACTCGTTACCCTCGTTGTTATTCTCACGAATCGGTTGCATCGCCTGCAACATAGCCACAATCAGTGCATCACGTTGCTGTGATAGTTCTGCCGTGGATGCGCTACCTGCTTCTTTTTCAAC
>CALJAA010000018.1 GCA_938028465.1 uncultured Granulosicoccaceae bacterium
TGGGCCTACCTTGCCATCCCACTAAACTATTTTTGGATAGGCCAGGCGTGGTACGGGGTGTTTATCATTTTTGTCCCGGTGTACATCTTTTTGTTTCTACCGGTACGTATGGTGCTGATAGGCGAGACCAAAGGGTTTATACGCTCTGCTGGCATAATTCATTGGGCGGTAATGCTTACCGTTTTTTGCTTAAGCCATATTAGTTACTTGTTAGTACTCCCCATAAAAAACGTGAACGCCGGTACGATGGGGCCTGTGTTGTTTCTGTTGTTTATGACCCAGCTTAACGATGTTTGCCAATATGTTTGGGGCAAGATGCTGGGCAAGCGCAAAATCATCCCAAAGGTTAGCCCCAACAAAACTTGGGAGGGTTTTATTGGCGGTGTAGGTAGTGTCACGCTAGTGTCGGCATTTCTTGCACCGGCGTTAACCCCGTTGGATTGGCAACAAGGTTTGATAGCGGGCCTTATTATCGGCGTGAGTGGTTTTTTTGGCGATGTGGTTATCTCATCGGTTAAACGAGATTTACAAATTAAAGACAGCGGTAACTTGATACCTGGCCATGGCGGGTTGTTAGATCGCCTGGATAGCATCATCTATACCGCACCGTTGTTCTTCCATTATCTCTATTACCTGCACTATTAAACATGAATAAACTGTTCAAAATACTCTTTGTGCTGTTTATCGTTAAGCCGGTTATATTAGTGGTGCTTGGCTTGAATATTCGGCATCGTCAAAAACTGCCATCAAAAGGGCCTGCGGTATTAGCGGCTAATCATAATAGCCATCTCGATACGATGGTGTTAATGAGCATGTTTCCCATTTCTAAAGTTCATCGTGTACGGCCGGTAGCTGCAGCCGATTATTTTTTGAAAAATAAATACATTGCCTGGTTTTCGTTAAATTGCATCGGTATTATCCCGCTTGAGCGTGGTGGCACGGGTGAACGAGAAACGATGTTTAAGGCGTGTCACGATGCCTTGGATAACGATGAAATTCTGATTATTTTCCCAGAAGGAAGCCGCGGGGATCCCGACAAAATAAGTGAGATAAAGAAAGGCTTATTTCATTTAGTGAAAGATAGGCCAGATACCAAAATCGTGCCGGTGGTTATGCACGGTTTAGGTAAAGCATTACCAAAAAATGAAGCGTTATTTGTGCCGTTTAACTGCGATGTTGTGGTGGGAGATGCGATTAAGATTACTGACGACTCAAACGAATTCGTGCAAGCTATTGCCGCCACCTTTGACGAGTTGTTAACTCAGTGCCTGACTCGTCATCAGACAGGCTAGGTAATTGCCTAGCCTTAATCTCGATCATTACAGCGCTTTAATCAATCCGTGCGCCAGAGCTTGTATCAAAGAAATGAGCAAGTTCTGGCTTAACACCAAATCCAATTGTTGAGCCTTTCGCTACGCCGGGCGGTTTCTCTGTTTTAGCGATAAACTCAACCTTAGATGGAGTGAGTAAGTGAACCAAAGCATATTCGCCTAGATTCTCTACTAGCTCCAAGGTACCTTCAACAACGGCATTGCTGGCATCAGCCACAGTAAGATGCTCAGGCCGGATACCCACTTGCATGTTGGTTGGTACATCTCTGCCGAGTAATGTTTTACCGGTTGCAGTTATGTCACCAGCTTCAAAAAAGTTCATCTTTGGGCTACCAATAAACTGTGCAACAAACGCGTTGTCTGGGCGCTCATACAAGTCGATTGGTGAGCCAACTTGCTCGATACGGCCATCGCGCAGCACAACGATTTTGTCGGCTAGTGTCATTGCTTCCACCTGATCGTGTGTTACATAAATCATGGTGGTTTCCAAGCGTTCATGCAGGCGTGCAATTTCCAACCGGGTTTGTACACGTAGTGCAGCGTCCAAGTTTGAAAGAGGCTCATCGAATAAAAATACTTCTGGATCACGAACAATAGCGCGACCAATTGCCACACGTTGGCGTTGTCCGCCAGAAAGATTACGTGGGCTGCGATCTAGGTAATCAGTGATTTGTAGAATTTCAGCGGCGGCGGCTACGCGCTTTTTAATTTCAGCCGGATCAGTCTTGGCTTGCTTCAGGCCAAAAGCCATATTTTTATAAACTGTCATGTGGGGGTAGAGCGCATAGCTTTGAAACACCATGGCCACACCACGTTTGGAGGCAGCAACGTCATTAACCTCTACGTCACCAATAGCAATCGTGCCATCACTGATTTCTTCTAAGCCTGCGATCATGCGTAGCAAGGTTGATTTGCCACAGCCTGATGGGCCTACAAAAACAACAAACTCACCATCAACGATATCTAGATCAACACCGTGCATAACCTGGACGTCACCATAGCTTTTGCGTACGTTGCGTAAGGTTAGATTGGCCATTTTGACTCCATCTCTTTAATTTCTTGCCGCATGGTGCCGGCGAATTCAGGGTGGGTAGTGGGTAGGTCGCCCCACAACTGTTGGTTAGTGATAAACGCTTCAGTACCGAGCATGGACTGTAGATCGGCCCAACTAGGTTCGTCGTATTTAAAATTGATTTTGCCAGCATCTACATGCAAAGCGAATACGTACCAGCTCGCAATACTGCGGATCGAATGAATTGGCATAATGCCTTGCTTTAAACAGCTTTCAAGCGTTGGTCGGATAAAAATCGGAAACTTAGCCATGCCGTCAGCACAGATACGGGCAACGGTATCCCCGATGGCCTCATTACCGAAACGGGCAATGATAGCTTGTAGGTAGTCTTCTTTTGAAAACGGAAGTTCAAGCGTTAAGGCCGGTAATACTTCTTTAGTTTCAAAATTTTGAAAGTGTTCCAATAAGTGGGGCACACGCATCGCCGCATCAAACGTTTCAACACGTTCCAGTGCCGCTAAGTAGGTCAGGGCAGTATGACCACCATTGAGCACTCTGATTTTGGTTTCTTCATAAGGATCAACATCGGCTGTAACCGTTACGCCTACCTTGGTGAGATCAGGCATAGTGGCAGCGGACTTAGATTGGAGCACCCATTGGATAAAATCCTCAGCCATAACAGGCGAGGTTACCGGTGAGCCCACAAGGGTTGTAAGTTCGTCGCTAAGTTCAGTTGGGCTTCGTGGCGTAATTCGATCCACCATCGAGCAAGGGAAGGCCACGTTGGCCTCAACCCAAGCCGCAAGTTCTAGATCCTTACAGGCCTTGAGGTAGGAGAGAAAATTGTTACCCAACATTTTGCCGTTCTGCCGAATATTGTCACAGCACGCTATCGTTATTGGTGCGCCAGTGGATGCAACGCGTTGGCTAAGTGCATTACGTAAGTAGGCATAAACGCTTTCAGAAATTTCGCCTGAAACCTCAGCTTGAATAGTTGCATCCGCCAGGTTTAAATTGCCGTTTGGATCAGTGTAGTAACCACTTTCGGTCACGGTAACCGTGATCAAGTGAACCGATGGCAGCGAGACTAACGCTTCGCTATCAGCGCGCCCAATGCTCCAGTCAGCAAACTGAATATGGCTGCGTACGCGTCGTAAGCTGGCCTTGCCATCAGCGGAGTAGGACTTTAAAAAATACCCGTCATGATTATTGGTATCTTTGTGAGCCGCTTTAAAATGTGATGCTTCAGACGCGCGAAGGTTAACTGCAGCAATACCCCAGCGAAGATCGCCCGATACATCCATATAGTCGTCTAGATAAACTGCTTGGTGCGAACGATGAAACGCACCAAAGCCTAGATGAACCACACCCACGTCGCAGCTAGAGCGATCATATTGGGTGGCCGTCACCTGCTCGAGTGTTGTACTGCTCATGAGTTGCCCTCGCGGTTTGGTACTAGATCCTTCCGAGCAGCTTCTCGATACTCTGACGGTGTCATGCCTCTGACTTTAAGGAAATGACGGTTAAAATTAGCCAGATTTTTGTAACCTGATTCTTGTGCAATAGCCGTAATTTGTTCGTCGGATGCATAGAGCATTCCGCAGGCCTGCCCAATGCGAATTCGATTTAAAAATTCGACAAAGCTATGGCCGGTTACCGATTGAAAATTTCGGCTAAACGTTATCTCCGTCATATTGGCCATTTGGGCAGCCTGAGTGACTGAGATCGGATCAAAGTAATGCTTGGTGACGTGATCCACTACCTCTGCAATACGAGCTTGCTTGCTACCACCTTCAGGTTGGATTAGCTTTGAGACAGACAGCGCTTTCTTTTCTGCGTGTTCGTTTAATCGAACCAAGAAGCGTACAAAGGCAAGGATGCGTTCTGCGCCTTTGTTATCGCGTATGGATTCCATATGGCCGCGCGCAAAGGTTGAGTTAAACCCTTCAAACATAATGCCTGACTGTGCCAGTTGGAGTAGTTGCAACACTTGCGAAAACTCAGGAAAACCCTCAGCGAGTTTTTCTACACTTTCGTGGCTAAACTGAATCAACATATCGCGTATGGCAACCGGTTCAGTCCACACTTGATCAGTAATCCAGTTGTGTGGCAGGTTAGGCCCGGTCATAAATAAATCACCCGGTTTAAAATCACCGATGTGGTCACCTACAAAGGCTTTGCCGCGAGTCTCAACAATCAGGTGTAGCTCGTATTCTTCGTGCGCATGCCACCGGCATAGATCGGTAGGCCATCCGTGTTCTAGATAACGTATCGATCGCGAGCTTCGATCTACCTGCTCAATTTCGGGTTCGATAATAGACATGATTAACCGAACACACTCATTTCACGGCACCAAACGTTAGGCCACGTACAAGTTGCTTCTGGCAAAACCAACCCAATATGATGATAGGCCCAACCGCTGCAGTTGATACTGCGGATAGGCGACCAAAGAATAGGCCTTC
>CALJAA010000019.1 GCA_938028465.1 uncultured Granulosicoccaceae bacterium
CACTATCGGTTGCAATGCAGTACCGGCTACCAACATACCGGTGACCAACCGACTGCCTTGGGTAGTGCTAATTGATCCATCATCATCGTGATTAACAATGTTTCTAATCAGATCGATAGTTTCAATTGCCGTTATTGAATATTGATTAACACCATTGCGTTCCACTGTCATCCGATACACACCACCGTCAACCGTAGCAACATACAATGATTGATCAGGGCCAAACTGCAATTGGGTGGGTTTGATAGATGGAAACCCACTTAAAAAACTTTTAAAAAATCCGGCACCTTCAGCACCGCTATCCACAGCAAGAAAGGCAGTACTAGGTCCGTTACCAACGCCGGTTAGCTCCACCCGCGTAACTGCCTGCGCAGCCGTGTGAGTTACTACCAACGTCCCTGGCGCGATACCACTTTGTAGGGGTGTAAATGTGACATTGATTTCAAACCGCTGACCCGGCTGCAAGGTTACGGGCCCAGAGAAATCACTTGAATACCGAGACGAGTCAAGTTCGTCCAGCACTGCAGATAGGATAGTGAAGCTGGGACTTGCCGGTTTACCAGCATGCTCAATTGTTAGGGTTCGAGATACAGACTCATTAGGCGTCACCGCACCGAAATCAAGTAATTCATGGCTAAACAAAAGTTCGGCAGATTTACCTGGCGGTTGATTGGGCTGTGCAATCAGTAAGCTGCTAAAGATGGCAAGTATGAAGCAGAGTGCAACGTTTTTTATGCTGTTGAGGTGGCAGTTGAACATGTGGATCCTCCGTGTGCGTCTCTCCTTGAGGCTAGTTCGACACTATCTTGATTAGTTTTCCTTGATTAGTTTTCCTTGTACAGTGAATAATCATCCGATTAGTTGAATTTCTCACAGCGCGCAAGGCATGCTGAAGTACGCGGTTATGTAGCACTTAGCCGAGGAAATTTGCTTTAGTTTGCCACACCCTGCATTACTCAATTAAATTGCATAATGCAGGTTAATAAATTTATCCCATTTTAATTGCAAGGCTTCTATTGCAGCGTTAAAACAAGTCTTGACGCTTCACAAATATTCATTCAACGTTCCTACAATGTCTCATTGTTTTCACGTTGACCACACACAGCAGATTTGAAACCACAATGGCTGTGCGAGGTGCTCGCCGGTGGATTGGTGGCGTCTACTTTTTGCAGCACCTTAATGTAATCAATTTCCATTTTCGGGCCAGCGCCGGTTGCTGAATCAAATGTAGCCATATCAATTGTGTTGCCTTCAAACCACTGAAAGCCCATGTGCATACTGGCGACAATGTACATCCTGCTATCGTAAACATCTGCGTGACAAGTATCAGTAACAGAGCCAAATTCAGTGCAGTCTGGATACGAATCATCCTCCACTACAGAATGTACTTTTACACCATCCACATAAAACTCTAGCTTGTTATGCTCCCATAGCACGCCGAAGTAATGCCAATCCGCCGCGTAATCAATACCTTTGGAGGAATACGGTTCTATGGCACATCGAACTGCGTTATAGCGTTGGTCGGCATTAAATGTCCAATTATTCTGGCTACGATCAAATCCATCGGCACCATCGGGAAAGTGATAAGTATGAAAAATGGTGTCATAGGTGAGGATGGAGGTATTATCGGTTAGCCCGAACACATCGCTTTGAGTACGAAAGCACTCGCTTTCTCGACTGTTAGGTAGATACTCTAAAAAATCGATCTCGTACCTTTCGGGAATCCCAAGATTGTTTTCCTTAGCGAACTGGTTGTAAAACGAATTGTCAGAGTGGAGCCAAACAGCAGATCGAAATCCGTTCCCACCAGCGGGTAGTTTTACCTTGGCTTCCACGTACCCGTACCTGAATTCAAACCCATGCGGGGTTTCATTTTCTGGATTGGCATGCGAAGAAATAATTCCGGAAAAAAGAGTTTCCCTACTGATTAGTTTATTTTTCCAGCTACCGCTTTTTTCAAACGTTTGTATCGTTAGTGCTTCGTTACTGTTGGAAAAAACGCTTTGCCCATCTAGTTCTAGTTGGGTTAGTAGCTTGTCGTAGTCAGGGTAGTGATTCCCTTCCCAGCCCTCACCTGGGCGAATGCCCGTAGTGTTTACATTGTATCCCGAGTCACCTGCAGGTTTGTTTACTTTGACGTCCCCATAGGGATATCGACTGCTCCAGGTATTTAGGTCGAAAGATCCTGATTGATCTACATTGCCGTCGCCAGGTACAAACTCTTCTCTAAAAATCTCCTTCCAAGGTGCTTCGTCAACGTTATCGTATGGCACGTACCCATTTACATTGCTACCGGATAGATCGGCTGCCACTGCTGTGATTTCATCACATAGAGTGGGCTCCTTAACAAAGCACTCTGTAGCGCCACCACCACCACTCCCCGGTTTACCGCCCTTGCCTTTACCTTCGGGTGGAGCCGCAAATGTTTGGCTCGCGAATATCGACAAACTCATGAAAACAATTATCTGTGCAACTGATCGATTAAGTTTCATCACGCCGCTCTTGGTAAAATTGATTTGAGGAAGGTATCAGATTTCTCACTGATCCGTAACGGATAATAGGAGGTGTTACTCCTAGTGCGTACTACCAAACTAAGGGATCGTAGCGACTAAAACTAAGCAAAGTCAGACCTCGAGGAAAATTTGTGATTATTAATTTTAATAACAATATAGTGACAAATAACACAGCAAATATGCGCCAATTTTTCGTCGTTAAAATATCATGCGAGGCGTGAGCGCTTACTTTAGCGGGTTGTTTAGAAATAGGGTCAGAGCGCTCATTGCTCTGACCCCTAAATCAATCGCTACTGCACTGCAACTGATCCCAGAACAGACCACCCTCCCACTAATCGCTTGTTAACCCATTTACCATCAACTACTGGCAGATCATTCGAAAACAGAATGTAGGTATTTCTTGCATCCAGCTTCCAGGCTTCTTGTTTTGCCTCATCAGCGCCAGGCTGAATAATTCGCACCGCTAGTTTGTAATCACCGGCCGAGACGTTACCTAAGGCAATATCACTGGAGAAGCTAAACATGGCTCCAGGCAATATCGATGTAAGACTACTATCCGAATTTTGCATTACCACCGGATTGTCATTTGCATCCAACAACGCAAACTGAACATTCCAATCAAAGTACATCGGTGCAACACCGATATTAGTACCGACAAGCTCAGCGGATAGCAATCCTGATTTACTTACGTTATTAGCGAATCTAGCTACGTCTATCTGATAGTTATACCCCATCATTTTATGAAGACGCATATAACCGTCGTATCCGCTTTGCCCTTTTTCTACGCGGTAGTCGCCTGCTTTCATCGTCGAGTAATGCCCTGCCTCTAAAATAGTTTGACCCGTGCTTCCACTAAACAGATCGGCTTTTTCGTTGCTCGCCTCACCGTCACCTCTGGGCGGCACCTCACCGCCAATTGGGCTTACAGTCCATTGGCTGCCTGTTGTAACCGCCAGATCAAACTCCTCACTATGCCCATTATTGACAACAAAAAAGTCGTTATGAAAACCAATACCATTTGCCGTGTTGGTTGGCTCTCTCCACGGGTAACGAGCCATGATCTTGGCATTCTTAAAGCTAGTGGTATAAGCATTTAGGATTGCGGTTTTTGTTTCAGTCGTTATCTCGTAGCCGTCACCACTAAAATTTGACCCCCAAGCATGCCACTCTCCCCAGTAACCAACGACACCCATTTGGACTGCGTAGATTCGAGGGTCATTGTCATACTCTGACGCGAGAGCGCTAATCGCTTCCTCAGCTTGGGCAATGTAATTCGCATCATTGAAGTCAGTAATGTATCGGCCGTTATCTCCGCGTAAACGCGCTACACCTGCATCGGTATACATCCACGATGGGCAATCCGATTCGGCATCGTTGCCGTGCCAATCGCAATAGAGGCGCAGAATAAGATGACGGTTTTTACTTCCTTCGTTTTCTATAATGGCCTCCACGGCACCACGATCAAAATTACCATCGGAAGGTTCAAAATCTTTCCATGGAATATATTGGAAGCCGACTGATGATTCAGGATGGTCGTTACCACCATCCCACCCCGAGTTCCAGCCCTTTAGTGGATTTTTATAGGGGCCAGCGTTTTTCACGTAAGTATGTTCATTTACTGAGTTGTCGGAGATATCTACGGGTTGCTCGGTTTCACCACCACTATCTGTTGGTGTTTCCTCTGTTGGTGTTTCAACGCCACCATCGATTGGATTGAAAGGTGACGCTTCACCGATGACTGCCGAACTACAAACCCATTGCTTACCACCCAACGGATCGCAGTCTTCGCGCGGTATATTCGGGCAACTTAATGCGTAAGCTTTGCGTGCCGCTCCTAAGCTTGAGCCTTGAGCTTCGCAAACACCGCCTGATAACACGGAAGGCGAAATCGAATCAGATAGCTCCGGGGTTGATTGAGGAGACGTTGGCGGTACTAGCGTATTAGCATCGATATTATCAGATGAGCACATCCAGCGATTACCGCTTACCCGATCACAATCTTGTCTCTCCAGCCCTGGGCACGAAGCCTCATACTGTTGCCTAGCGGCACTCAGTGACGCCCCTTCTTGCGTCACAATGAAGCAGCTTTCGTTACTGTCTGAGAAAATTTCGCTCCACAGCACTTTCTCCGCTGACTGTGCATATGATGTTAAGGGCGCTAGTGCAATAATTAACCCTGCAAGTCGCGCTTTTTCCTGCATCTGATTTGTGTTGTTACTAATCTTGTTGTTCATACGATCTCCAACTGGAGTAATTTGGTACGCTGCATAACAGGCAATTCACAAATTACAAACAATGAAAAGGAATTGGTTTTTGAAGTGCAGCGCCAGATAGCTTTGACTATCTGGCACTGTCTCTGGAACTAATCAACGAAGTTCATCGCTGGACAACGCTGATAAGGTTTCAATCAACGCAGATAATTTCTAGCAAAATCATCCACCGTTTGAGTCACTGTGTCATCGATCATGTACAACAGCTCAACCGTATCGCTAAAGTCCAAACGCTCGTTCGGGTTTAGGTAATTAAACGCTGCGTCCCACTCGTTTGAGAATTCGCTTTGTCTTGCCGTTTCGACAAAGAAAGACGAATTGTTTCTCAATCCCGCAGAGCCGTTTCCACCAGCGTTGCCGTTAGGAATCGGGACATAGTCCGCTTCGCGTTTGATGAGCCCAATGTTCTCACTCGTGGTTTGCGCTTCATTAAACGAATCGCCTGTACTATGTTGTACAACGTGGACTTTCTTTAGGTTTAACGACGGGAACTGATTGGCAATGCTTCGCAACACCTTTGCAGTGAAGTCAGAAGGGCCACCTTCTGCAACCCAAACATCAGCACCGTTCGCCAATACATCTGCCCAACGCTGAGCGGAAATTTGGATAGACGCATCTAAATCATTAGCAGCATCTAGCCATTGATTACCCCACACTGCACGAGCCACGATTTCACTACTAGGCTGATACGCATTACGAGATCGATCACTACAGGTTCCGTTTACAACCAATATGTTTTGCAAACCCGATCGAAATACAACCGCTTTACCCGCAGCCAACGCATGCCCATCATCTCGATCTGGGCAATTGTCATAATGCAGAGCCACTAAATCATTAGACCCGACTCGACCAATGGTGCCACCCTCTGTTGGAGTTTCCTCTGTTGGAGTTTCGATTCCACCACCGTTGGGATTATTCGGTGAAGCGTCACCAATTACAGCCGAACTACAAGTCCATTGGTTATTTCCAGTAGGGTCACAATCCTCACGTGGAATATCCGGGCAACTCTGTGCGTAAGCTTGACGAGCAGCCCCCAAACTTGATCCCTGAGCTTCGCATACATCACCTGTTGGCACTGCAGGCTGCGTTGGAGTAATTGGCTCAGGATTCGGTTGCGGGCTCGTCGATGGAACAGACGGCTGTACTGGTGTACTGGCGTTGATGTTGTCAGTAGAGCACATCCAGCGGTTACCACTGACTGGGTCACAGTCCTGCCTTTGAAGCCCAGGACAAGATGCTTCAAACAACTGCTTGGCCGCAATATAAGACGCACCACTTTCTGTCACTACTGCGCAACTTTCACTACCGGCAGATGTGACTGTTTCAACTTCTGTTTCAACTTCTGTTTCATCTTCTGTTTCAGTAACCGGTTCATCACCGTAAACCGCCTGTAAATCCCAACGAGGGCCTTTTACGTCACAACCACTCGAACCGATATCGACTCGACCTGGGCAGCCCGCTTCATCCGCCGCATCGTTCGCCGGGCCATGACCACACTGGATATCGTTGTATGGGATACGCCCTTCAGTTGGCCCAGTGCCCAGCTTGTTTTTAATATCGTTACAAATCTGAACAACATTTTTACGACCCTGTGGTGTGTCGGCACTTTTGCTGCTGAGATTGTGATCGTAGTTACTACTATTGCAATAACAAACACCTCCCACAGCGTAACTATCTTGCCATCCAGGTTGAGGGTTCCAATCAGCTGTTGCAAACGTACTTAGTGAAAACAACATAAACCCTACGACACTTCTGAACTTCACTCTATAAATACTCATATAAGAGCTCTACTCCTTAAAGTTGGTTTAAATAAACACATACCTGCCTTTAAAACACACTTACGTTTTTAACCGAACGCGTATTTATAAAAGGTGCAACAGAAATAGCATTGCTTTATGAATCACAAATTAATAACGATGATTAGTTGCATACAACACCGTCACAATGACAGAACGGTATTGCTGATTTGCTGTATACAGCCAGCAATAATAACGACCTGCTGGCATAACAGTGATTAAGCTATCATTGGCTTTTACTGCTCTTAAGCGTTGATTTAGATGCAGTTAATCTGAGTTAAATAATATTGAAGGCTAACTGTTATTCATTAACATTAACGTTTAAATAATGAATTGAAGATGAATGTAAAAACGAGCTAAATGCTCAATGCATATTTTCTAAAAAACATGTTTTTGTATAACTAATGATTACCTACATACATATAAAACACCAATTCAATGTTTTTTCTTTGCTTGTTTATTATCGACAGAGCCGCTGCTCAACTTTGCTAAGTCGTCCGGCTAGTAATCTAACTAGAGCTTTTTTAATTCAATGGATAGGTATCATTATTTTCTATTGTGTTAGTAACGAAATATTGCTTCAAAATAAAGCGATATCTAATAAGCCATAATGTGTTTATTGAAAATTTAACTTATCCAGTATCTTGTTTTTGTACTAAATAAACACTGAGCCGCAATAAATCACACAGGTTTACCCTCATGGTTTTACCAAAATACCTCTTCGCCATTATTCTCCCGTTCCTGATCTATGGCTGTGAGAGCGAACCTACGGAGAAGAACGACAACACCACGACAATGCCACAGGTGCAGGCCAACGATATGGCTGAGGGTGTCTACTTCAGTACCAATCGTAGTGGTAACTATGAGGTGGTGCGCTTGCACGATGGTGCTTTGGAGTTCTTGACTACTGACGCGACCTACGACTCCTGGTGGCCAAGGCAATCACCCAGCGGCGAGACGATGTTGTTTTATCGCAGTCTAGTCAGCGATAGGCCAGAATCTGGCGGTACTAATAATAATTACGACGAAGCATCCTTATGGTCGCTTGATTTAAAAACAGGCACCACCGTTGAGTTAATACCCAAGAACGACAACGGATGGGTTGCTCAAGGCGTGGTGGATTGGTCACCCGATGGCTCAACATTGTTAATGGCAGCAAGACTCGCTACCACCGGTCGCTGGCACTTGTTCACAACCGATACCGATGGCAGTAACCCTAATCAGATATCGAACAGAACTTCATTATTTTTAGATCCGAGTTGGTCACCTGATGGTTCCAAAATTGTGTATGTTGCGTTCCCGCCAGACTATCAAGGCATCGATCTAGCAAGACTAGAAGTTTACACAGCTGATGCTAACGGCATGAATGAACAACGCCTTACCAACGATTATCTCAGAGACCATGATCCATACTGGTCACCCGACGGCAACACCATCGCGTTCGAAACCGCCATTGACCCACTATTTAATGGCGTGGGACGATGGGCTATTCGCACAGTGAACGCGTCGGGGGGTAATTTATTAACACTTTTCGATGACGCAAACATCAACACACTCCCACGGTGGAGTCCCGACGGCAGCAGATTACTATTCCATCGATTTATCTTTGGTTCTGGTCATGGCTTTATTGTGGCTTCAATGCAGGCCGATGGTAGCGATTATCAAGCAGTGACGCTCGGCGGCGATTACGACGACACCGATCTGGATTGGTTTCGTCGCGTGCCTGAATAGGAATAGAGCTTAGGTTCAAACACTGCACGGATCTGGTGTTACTCGGAGAAACGACCTATCGATACATTAATCACTGATTAAATCTCGCCCAGAGACGAACCTGAACCAACAAGTTGTTTTCAACTATCTGGTTTTGATGTCATCTCTGCGCACATGGGATGAGTTCAATATTCGCCACATCAATTCAAAATAACTGAGCGATAAGTACCCCTGTAATAACGCCAGCTACAAAAAATGTGCTGCATATGATTATTCCGCCGCACAACATCTCGTCTGTTGACCTTTTGTTCATGCTCAGCCCCTTTTATGCGCTCTTGCCCATGCTTTGATTAGCTTCAGATCTTTCCTGTAGATATCGTCGTAGCACGAATAGGATTTGATCCGACGGGCATTTATTAAACGAGAAGAATACTTTCCGCCTTCTTGTTTATCTGTATCTTTATGGCTAGTCTGTATTGATAACATTGGGTTTTGTTACCTTCCTGTTACTTGTAACGTTACCATTGTATTTTATTGCGCTCTCAGTGAGCAGCAGCCCACAATGTAATAAAATCTGATGTGAATTCCCTTTTATCTGAAGCGAGCGCTCTGTTGCCCCACTTACCATTAACATCCCTGTGGGATACGCTAGATATTGTGGGTAGTGTCGTGGATTTAGATTCTACTGTGAGAAATTAATTTGGCCGTGAATTAAATAGCACCCATAATGTCGCTATTCTCACTCTCATATTTTAAACGTTGTTGACATCAACTCCACTATGGATCACATTTGGGCTCTAACAACATGCACCTGCTCAAGAGGCAGTGTAGTGCGCTCTTCAAACTGGCACACCACTATCGCTTAGCAATACTGTATTCGGTTCAGCCACAACTTTGCGGCATCCCCTGCTGCTAATTAGCTACGTATGACAGGCAACATTTAGTTTACTAATTGACTGCGTTTTTTAAGGTTGTTTTTACAAGGAGCAAGTACCTATGCGAAATTTAGTTTCCCGAGCGCTGGTGATTTCCACACTTCTCACCCCATTTATTACACCATTGGCTATTGCTCAAGACAGCGATCAGCCACTTGCCACATCAGAAAAAGCCCGTAAATACATGATCGTAACGGCCAACCCTTTGGCAACAGCCGCAGGTGAGCATGAGCTACAGCGAGGTGGCTCCGCAGTGGACGCGATGATTGCCGCGCAAGCTGTGTTAGGCCTAGTGGAGCCCCAATCATCAGGTTTAGGTGGTGGCGCGTTTGCTGTTTACTACGACGCAGCAAACGATAATCTAACGACTTTCGATGCGCGCGAAAAAGCACCCATCGCCGCCGATGAAAGCTGGTTTCTCGATGATGAAGGGAATGACATAGGTTTTTTCCCAGCATGGCAAAGCGGTTTGTCAGTCGGTGTGCCGGGCACGCCTCGTTTGTTGGAGGACATGCACAAACGCTACGGTAAAAAACGTTGGTCGACGCTGTTTAAGCGAGCTGAAAAACTAGCCAATAAAGGCTTTGCGTTAACGCAACGTACTAGCGATCAAGTTAACGGGCTCTTAGGCTTTGGTTTACGCTTTGGTGACAAGTGTGAAAACCCACTAATTTTTCGTGACCCCACCGCATTCAACTATTTTGCTGAACCCACTGTCAACGAGGACGGTGCCGACGATTGCGCTGCAAAGCCCGCCGGTACCATTGTGACTAATAAGGACTACGCCCAAACTCTGCAATCGCTAGCACGACAAGGTGCAGATGGTTTTTACAAAGGTGAAATTGCGCGGGCCATTGTGGATGCGGTTAACTCTGATCTGAATATACCCGGCGAAATGACACTACAGGATCTTGCCGATTATCGAGTAATAGAACGAGAACCTGTTTGTATCGATTATCGTGGTTATCCAGTATGCGGAATGGGGCCACCTTCTTCAGGCGCGCTAGCCGTTGGGCAGATATTAGGCATCATGGAAAATTTTGACGTGGGTATGGATGGCGATCCCGTTCTAGGCGATCTATCAAATCCCCTAAACGTTGAAGTAGTGCACCTGTTTACACAAGCCGGGCGTCTTGCGTTTGCTGATAGAGG
This sequence comes from uncultured Granulosicoccaceae bacterium, assembly GCA_938028465.1. Classification (GTDB taxonomy): domain Bacteria; phylum Pseudomonadota; class Gammaproteobacteria; order Granulosicoccales; family Granulosicoccaceae; genus Granulosicoccus. The sequence goes on from CALJAA010000019.1 coordinate 10,377, forward strand.
CCGATATGTGGCCGATTCAGACTTCGTCAGCGTACCCATTGCTGGCATGTTGGACAAAGAATACCTTGCAACACGTGCAGCTTTGATCAATGCAACGGACATTGGAAGCGCCGATCCAGGCATACCACCTGGCGCGGAGATGCCAATGTCTGCCGATACGACAGCCAAAAATAGCGGTACCTCGCATATCTCTATTGTTGACAAGTACGGCAACGCACTTTCAATGACTACCACCATAGAGAGTTCGTTCGGCAACGGTGTGCTCGTAAAAGGCTTTTTACTTAATAATGAGCTAACAGATTTTTCCCGCAACCCCGTTGACGATGCCGGAGTAAAGATAGCTAATCGAGTCGAATCAGGTAAAAGACCACGAAGCTCGATGTCACCAACCATCGTATTTGATGGCAATACCAGCTACTCCCACAGCACAAGCAAGAATGGGAATGGAAAGGCAAAAGGCAAGCGAAACAACAAAAAACCAAACACTCCTCAAACAAAGGCGCGAGGCGCAGTTGAGCTGGTTACAGGTTCCCCAGGAGGTTCTCGTATCATTGGCTACACCGCTCAATCTATCATGAACCATATCGACTTCGGCCTAGACCCACAGGCGTCCATCAACCTGCCTCACTACATGAACCGAAACGGCAGAACAGACATTGAAGCGCCTCTACCCGGCATTACCATTGACTACGATGCAGAGATGCTGGCTGGTCAATTACTGGATCGCGGCCATTCAAACGGAGGCAACCCCGACAGCGAAACTAGTGTTGGGATAATCGCGCAAACCAGTGGTCTTTCCATTATCAATGTCGGCGCACGTTATCTGATTGGTGGTGCTGACAAACGTCGTGATGGCACTGTGGGCGGACGATAGGATTTGTCATATGTAAAAAAGGCTCCCGTGGGAGCCTTTTTAACTATTGGAAATATCCCGTGATGGCAACTGCAAAGGACAACCGGTTTACTGACCTATATCCGGCGTCTTGGTAAGGCTGGCTACCAACCATAGCTCATGCGGCTATGTTGCAATGCTGGCTCATTAGCGCGGTAAAGCTTTTGAAGTCAGTTGGTTTATGGAACAGGTATCCCTGATACTCTTGACAATAAAACTTATGTAACATCTCCAATTGCTCGGGCGTTTCAACACCTTCTGCGACAACATAGAGGTCAAATAACTTTGCCATAGAAACAATAAGCTCAATAATTGGTGTGGCGCTATCCATTGAATTAATAAATGATCTATCAATCTTGAGACAACTTATCGGATATCGATGCAGATAGGCAAGATTGGAGTACCCTGTGCCAAAGTCATCAATGGCGATCTCGAATCCGCACTCCACAAGTCGATGTAGCTTATCGATAGTGCATCGGTCATGCCCTAACAGTACTGACTCAGTAATTTCAAGTTCAATTTTCTTCGGGTTGCCCCGATGTTCCTTAACGATGTCGAGTAATTCGTCAACCAGATGTTCTTCGTTAAACTGTAGCGGTGATAAATTAACCGAAATTCGAATATCATGCCCCAGCTCTGCCCAGATACGCTGCGCGACAACAGCATCTTTAAACACTACTTTTCCCAGCTCTGAAATTAACCCCGACTCTTCACACGCAGTGATAAAGTTCCCAGGCTGTACCTGACCTAGTGTGGGATGATTCCATCTGACCAATGCCTCTGCTCCAACAATTGAATTGCTGCTGACCTCAACTCTTGGCTGAAAGTACGTTTCGAATTGATCACCCTTCAACGCTGAGCGTAATTCCGAGACGAGGTTCATTTTCGATTCCGCGGCATCACTAAGCTCTTTGGAAAAGTACGCGAAGTCGTTTTTACCTGCCTCCTTTGCGTGATACATCGCTAAATCGGCATGCCGCATCAGGTCGAGTATTTGCGTACCATTGTCTGGAAACAAGGCTACGCCAATTGAAGGTGTGACCTGAACTTCACGCCCTTGCAGGATAATAGGTACAGAAACAACGTTAATTATTTGCTGCATGATCGATTCTAAATGTTGTTCGCTTACAATTGGATTTATCAACAGAAGGAACTCATCTCCTCCGAGACGGGCGATTGAATACTGCGATTTTTCCAGACTTCTCAGCCGGTCCGCCACCTCTACTAAGAGTTGATCACCAGCATCATGCCCCAGAGAATCGTTTACATTCTTAAAATTATCCAGATCGATAAATAACAATCCCCCAGACTTCCCTGCCGTCAGCACATTATCGATTTGCTGTTGAAAATAAATGGAAACGTAATTACGGTTAGGAAGTTTGGTCAGAGTGTCATGTTCCGCTAAAAATTGTGCATGTTCTTCCGTCGCCTTAAGCTTGGAAACATCCACTTCGCTGATTAACCAAGCCGCCTCACCAGAGACCGCATCAAGACAGCGGCGCGCAGTAATATCGTGCCATACAACGCCATTGACTGTGTTGACACTGGTGATAGCTTGTATCTCATCCTCCGCTGGATTTTCAAGTTGACGCAATAAATCCGGATTCACAAAATGATCCTGAAGTTTATTAGTTGCGCTTGACACAACGTTACGAGAGGCAGGATTTCTATACAATGGAGTGCCCGCAGAGGAATACAACGAAATGTGCACCGATGTATGCAACAGAGCTTCGGAACTTCGTAAAGTCTCAGCACCTGCAGCTTTCTCAGTCACACCCTCACAGAACATGCACAAACGATCGGGGCTTAGCCTATATGCGCTGAAAACCACATTTAGCGTCACTGGCTCACCATTTGGATACATGGTCCAAATTTCATTGAACTGCGCAGTTTCGTCTCTGGCAAAGTCAGTTTTGTATTGATTGAGACGTTCGGAAACTGACACCGACATATCGGTTCCCATTTTACGACTTAATAACTCTTCTTTTGAATCAGCCTGCCAAACTTGTAAAGAGCTTTCGTTGCTCCACAAAATACGTGCATTATCCAAATCGAACACCCAAACCGGATGCTGCAAGCGCTCCAATTCGCACAACCTTTGTGCAAGCACAGCAGCGTCTTTAGCTAAAGAAATTTCGAGTTTCATGGGTGTCTGTGTTGAGAGCAAATGTTTGTCAAGAGCATTAGTTCCTTAAGCGGCTAAACTCTGGTTCTGCCCTGTCAGCAGCTGATCAATAGGCAAGTATCCAGGTTGCTCTTGAACTCGTGCTATCCAGGTTGATACGTGTTTGAATTGTGATAGTTCAAAACCAGCTTCGTCCGCAAGGTGTGTGTATCCATACACTGCAATGTCTGCCACAGAATAACCATGGTCAGTAACGAAATCGTTTTTTTCCAGATAGGTATTCAGTACGGCAAGCCCCTGATTTCCACGTTCTCTCCAGACGGGAATCATGGCTTCGTGATCTTTCTGCAGCTCCGGAACAATGAACGTGAAAAAACGAACAGGCGAGATATTAGCTTCGAGCATCGTTTGCTCATAGTTCATCCAACGAATGCTCTGAGCGCGCGTAAACGCTGTGGCCGGCATCAAATCAGATCCTTCAGCCAGATACCAGGCTATGGCATTCGATTCCCCGAGTCCGACTCCTCCGTCTAAAACCATATAAGGCAGTTGCCCTAAAGGGTTAATGGATAAAAATTCAGGTGTTCTGGATTCACCGGCGAGCACGTTCAAATAATTTACATTGCATTGCAAGCTTAGTTGAGCCGCGACCTGCATTGGTTTGAAACTGTTTCCTGAGCCTTGGGTCACGTATAACGTGGGAATTTGAGTCATAGTTCTCTACCTGCCTTGCAACTGTATATAAAGTATCGGCAGAATGCAGAAGAGGCTTGATGTGAGGTTTGTTTCATTGCGTTACATATTAGTTGTACCGGGCTGGATTTGAACTGAAACGCAATTTCTGCTTGATACGAAATAATGATGGAGCAGTTTTTAGAATACAGTTAGAAATTGCAAAAGTTTAACCGGAGACCCACGTTTGGTGGAACTGCTTGGCCCTACTTAGCCTTGTCGATTCGCTGTGTGTATTTCTGCATTCAGGGTGAAACACTTGCAGCCATTGTTCGATTATTAAGTTTTGAATCGCTACGGGTGAGTCACTAATACAGCCGCCAGGTAACACGGTTCCGTTGCTGGCAAGGTGGCAGCCCAATGCATAAAACTCCATGTCAGACATCAAATTGGCCAGAGAGCCTGAGCCACTTTCAACCACCAAATTGGGCGCTTGCCCGATACTGTCACAACCAAGCATGATACGAATGGATTTGTTATCACGCGTTTTGTAAGTTGCAATGTGGTCATTTGCGTCACCGCTAACAAGCTGTATTTGTTTTGCGGCAATTAATTGTGGGATACCAGCCTCAATATCTCCTGATGTGCAAAGTACTAATATTGCGTTTTCCTTTATGTGTCTAAGCAATTCTGGCTGTTGTGCTAAAAAGCAGCTGCCGGTATTCAAGAACACCAAATCACTTTTAGCTAGTAGAGTTTCCTGCGGCACCGCCAAATGTTTGCTATGCGCAAGCTCTGCCATGACCGCTAGATCAAGGTCGAAGACAAGAGGCTTTAAGTTGTCATTATTAAGATGCCTCAACAAGCCCTTACCTATCGAACCTAACCCAATGATCCCGATATTGGATTGAGTAGCTTCAATTCCAATGCCAATCGAGTGATGTAGTATGGTGTTACAGGATTCAATAATCGCCGGGCCGATATCTCGGTCCATAATTTTTTTAATTCGTGACTTCGATTTCGAAATAATTGGTTTGGTAACCTTATGCGCCACTTGTTGATACCCAATAGTTGATCCATCCTCAGCGCCTTTGATTCCATTCTCTGTGCCTTCAACAAAGCCAACAAGTTTTCGTCCAAGTTCTGGATCATTAGCAATTGCCTCCGCACTTGGAGCGAAATAGCCGCCGTATTCCAGTATCGCAAAAGGTCTTCCATGAGTGACACGCTTTAATAAGTTGAGCGTAAAGTCTGTATTGCGTAGATGACCTCGGTTGATGTCAGCATAGACACGTCTCGGAAACTCATCCTCTAGTTGTTTCACAACGTGCCTGTTACTTCTGGAGGAGCTCGCTTTTGGTATAAGTGCAGCTAAACGGTTCCGCAGACAAGAAAAATGCGTTATCAACGGTGAAAAAGCGTGCTGTACATAAACGAAACAGAGATCGTCACTCGTATTACAAACTTCATTTACCCGCGCTATTGTTTGCTTATAGAACTTAAGATGCATGTCGTCATGCTCAAAGGGTTCTTTCATTGTCTAAAAAACCTGAATTGCATGAGTCGACTTTTAAGCATTGTGTACATTCTGCGTTGTATCTATATTTTTATAGCTAGTTGATGGTTTGATCAGGACTCAGGCTTAGAAATATAGACAAAGCGCTGTACTTCACCCGTGGCAGTTTTAACGTGTTCTTCGAACATCTTCAACGGCCTCACCCAAAGTTCATCGCGCTTGTGCTCTGGCGCGTACACAACCAAAACTTCTTCATTTTCAGAATGTCGTGCGGTACCGTAAACGTAGTAGCGATTACCTTTTACATGCTGATAAAGACCCACATTAATTAAGCTTGATTGGCGACCTAGAACGTGACTGGCATTTGTTTGTGTTGAACGGTTTTTCCACCGGCACATCATCGACTTTATAGATTTCATTGGCTGTTTGAGTTTATGCCTAAGTAACTTTTGACATTCGCGTTTTTTGGAGCGAAAGTTGAATCTACAGCCTGACTAAGCACTGCTTATTGCGCAATCCACTATCATTTTAAGCATAATGCCATGAATAGCCCGACAGTTACACTTCTCGTATGTAAGTTGCCCATAAGTTGCCTACTAAGGTGGGCCTTTGCAACACGCCAACAACGCTGATTTGGAGCTGCAATTGATCGTATGCAATTCCGCTTGGCGAAAACGGCATGGCATCTTTGTATCGAGCACTAACATTACCTGACGTGACTTGATTCAAGCCGGTGCTGTTCACCTGCACACAAAAATCGATGTTTTATGCCTAATTTTGATTTGTGTCAACGTTATGTCTCCCTTCTAATCAAAAATTAGTTGATGTAATATCGCTGCTCACGTGAATATTGTAATTTCAAAATTTAAATTCGGCGGTGATAAAATCTGGTGTAACTCCCAATGCTTTAAATTGATCTACTAAGTCGGCGTAATCAATCCCTGCTAGTATCCCCGTCCTAATGAGCAATGTATTTAGCTGACTATTCTTACCACCGGCGATGTCATGTTCGATACTGTCACCGATACACAAGGTATTGCTTTTATTATCCAGCTGCAATTTATTAGCGATATACGAATAAATAGCTTCATACGGCTTACCTATCCACACAACATCACCACCGTGTTCTTGATATATTTCAGCTATGCGCCCGGCACCAAACATTATCCCGTTAGGCGTTAACATTTTTTTATCTGGATTTGTGCACAGGCATACTATTTTCTTTGATGCAGCTTTCGCTAGCAGACGCGCATAGTGCTGCTCATCATATCTGTCACTCTCGCTACCACTGATAACAATCACATCCGCTTTGTTAGGGTTATCAATTAAATCAAGCCCTAAATTATCGATCGCGGAAGTATCACCGTCGCGCGAAATCAAAAAACACAGTTGTTTCGTTTTTTTAATCACATGGTTTTTAATATATTCATGCGCCACATCACCAGAGGTAACAAAATGATCATATAGCGACTCATCAATACCCAACAAATTCATGCGCTGAATATTCAGAGATGACCGCTTACCAGAATTAGATACGATAACAACGGTTTTGCCGGATGCTTTTAATTGACTTAAGCAATCTATTACCTGTGGATAGGGTTCTACTCCATCGTGCAAAACACCAAACTGATCAATTAAAAAAATGTTGTAATGCGATAGTAAATCGCCAATACCCTCTATTTGCTGCGTCATGCCGCCCCGGCCTCGGCTACCCCTCGTTGTGCCAGTACCGCGGCGCCCATAGCCGCTTCAACAGACATACTATCCACTAGCGATACGCCCAGCATCTTCTCTCTAAGCTGCGTCCATTTATCGTTTTTCGCACCGCCACCTACCGTTCTAAGCGAAACTAAATCAGGCCCTCCTAATTCCGCGAGCCGTTGGTATGCGAGTTTTTCTATTTGCGTTATGCCTTCTAGTAATCCATGTAAAAAAAGAACATCCGACTCAGGCCGAGGAGTAACAATGGGTTCAAGGTTGTTGTCATTAATCGGGAAACGCTCACCTTTATTAACTAGGGGATAGTAGTTAAGATCAGGAATTGTAGCCATATCGATACGCGCAGAAAGTTCAGCTATCTCTATATCGCTAAAATAATGTGCAAGCACAGCACCGCCTGTATTTGATGCACCACCCGCCAACCAAGTATCACCAATTTTATGGCTGTAGATACCATACTCGGGAGCAAATATTGGCACATCTGACAGTAGTTTGATCGTTAGCGTACTACCCAATGCGGAGACACCCTCACCTGCTTTTGTCGCACCCGTTGCCAGAAATGAGGCACATCCATCGGTGGTACCCGCGACAATAAGTGTTGTTTCTGATAAACCCAGTGATTTAGCCAAGCTTCCTACAGCTGGCCCAATGGGTTCTCCAGCACGCAGAACGGTTGGCAGCAAGTTCATGTTTAAATCGGTTTGCTCGATCCAGTTAGGCCAAACAGATTCAACTGGGTCATACCCCGTTTTCAACGCATTGTTTTCATCGGTTACACCGGCTACCCCCGATAGCGCGGCACTAAGCCAATCGGCTTCGTGTGCAATACCGGTTGTGCCCGGTATTCGCGCAAGCTCAATGGCTTTTGCTAATCCAGACGATGCACCGTGTGCGGCGGAGTTCGTAGGCGCAACACGACTAATTTGCTCCAGCACAACTGAATCGTTACAAGTATCGTTATACATTTTTGCCAGCGATAATGAAGCGCCATTTATATCGGTGGCGATCATGGTGCCCGAGGTACCATCTATGGCGATTGCAGCGATGGATGCGGCATCTACGCTAGCCAAGATATCGGCAATAACGTGACTTACAGCTTTGGTCCAAACCACTGGATCGCGCCGTAAACCATCAAAGTGACTAAATGGGATCTGTGCGCTACGACTGATAGATAAATCAGCATTAATGCATAATGCTCGAACGCCCGAGGTGCCCACATCGATTCCAATCGTTTTTTTAGAATCAGTATTCACGGATTTACTCGCGGCACATTAGGAATGGTGTCGCCTATTCGATTATGTTGCCTTTCAAACCAATCTGTAAAAGTGGCGATTTGCGTTTCAGACATATGCAATCCATGCTTGGTTCTGCGTTGCAGAATATCTTCAGGCTTGCTGACCCATTCGTTATTAACTAAATAGATAGCCTCCCTTTCGTAGAAGAGATCACTAAACTGCTCACCAAGATCCGACATCACGTTTACGTTCTCTAATAACTCATTAGCACGTGTGCCATACAGACGCGCGTAGTGGTACATTAAATCGGATTGCAGTGCAGAGTGGCGCTGCTGGAGTTGGGTGCAGAATTTTTCGAAGTCTGCATTAGGGATATCTCCACCGGGTAAGCAAGCGGTAGAGGTCCAAGGTGCGCCCATTGTTGGGAAAGTATCCACAAGCCTATCCAAAGCATGCTCGGCTAGTTTTCTGTAGGTTGTAATTTTGCCTCCAAAAATGGATATCAACGGTGCTTCGCTTTGACCATCATCCACATCAAATAGATAATCGCGTGTTACTGCACTCGGATTGTCTGAACTATCGTCATATAAAGAACGAACACCCGAGAACGTTTCAACAATATCCTGTTTGCTCAGCTGCTCAGAAAAATATCGGTTTACCACTGCGAGCAAGTAATCAATCTCTTCATCATCAATCGTTGGCTGCCCTGGGTCGCCATCGTAGGGAATATCGGTTGTGCCAATGAGTGCCTTATCCTGTTCGTACGGGTTAATAAAAATCACCCGCTTATCGCTATTTTGAACCAGATAAGCATGATCGCCCTGCCAGAATTTTTTGGTGATTAAATGACTACCCTTTACGAGCCTCACACGGCGTTTAGAAACAACGTCGTTAACATTATCTATCACAGCGTTAACCCACGGCCCAGCTGCATTAACTAAGCACCGCGCTGTAACCACCTCCGAACTACCCGATTTACTGTTTTCTAGTTGAACCTGCCAATTATTTTTTGTTCGTATGGCACTTTTAAACAATGTACGGCCTCGTATCTCAGCACCACGCTGAGAGGCGTCCAACACATTGAGCAATACAAGCCTTGCATCATCAACCCAGCAATCTGAGTATTCAAAAGCCTTACGATAACTGGGTTTTATTGGGTCTCCTTCAGGGCAATTATGTAAATCCAACACCCTCGTACCGGGCAGGCGTTTGCGCCCACCTAGATGATCGTACAAAAATAATCCTGCGCGAACCAACCAGGCTGGCCTATCCTGCGCGCTATGTGGCAAGACAAAACGCATTGGCCAAATAATATGCGGGGCTGACTCTAATAACACTTCGCGTTCGATCAAGGCCTCCCGAACCAACCTGAATTCGTAATACTCTAGATACCGTAACCCCCCGTGTATCAACTTGCCTGAACGAGAACTCGTGCCTTCGCCTAAATCATCTTTCTCTACAAGCAATACTTTAAGTCCACGCCCAGCAGCATCGCGTGCAATTCCGGCACCGTTGACACCGCCGCCGATAACGCAGAGATCATAGGTAGTGGCTGTTTTGTGGTCGGAGGTCATGGTCTATTTGCCATTTAATGGCTCCATGCCTTTAAAATAACGATCGACTTCAATCGCAGCTAACTCAGCCGCATAGGTAACAGTTTTAATTGACGCACCCGCGATATGAGGTGTGAGTGTGACATTAGGTAATTGAATCAACGGTGAATCCATCGGCACCGGCTCAACAGAAAATGTTTCAAGCATAGCTCCGGCTAAATGGCCAGACAATAGCGAATCATAAAGCGCATCGTAATCAACGAGCGGGCCTCGCGCCGTATTAATAAATATACTGCCAGCTTTCATCCTTTCAAATGCTTCCGCATTCATCATTTGTGTTGTTTCTTCGGTAACACGCGCATGAATAGTGACAATATCACTACGCTCAAGTAGCGAATCAAAGCTGACAAGCTCGACACCTGCTTTAACATCATCAATCGACAATTGGATATACGGGTCATGTACCAACACACGGGTACCAAACGCTCGTAATAGACGCACCACTCGCGTGCCTATATCACCATAGCCAATTACACCCACCGTTAGTTCATTGAGTTCTCGTCCTGCCGTGTCGGCTCTGTAGAGATCACCTCGCCATTCGCCTTTTCTTAGCGCTTCGTGGCCGACTCGAATCATACGGGTTTCCGCGAGTATCCCGCCAAGCGTAAATTCTGCTACAGCGGATGCATTACGCCCCGGTGTATTGACCACTCGAACACCAGCATCTTTGGCGGCGGCGGTATCAATATTAACAGGGCCACCTCGTGACACAGCAATCATCTTTAGCGTAGTAAGTTGTTCAAACATTACCCGAGACATTGGCGCAAGATGCGTTACTAGCACCTCTGAATCGCTAATGAAGTCAACTATCTCATCAGCATTGCCCATGTATTCTTTAAGGCCGTCCATGCCGGGCACATCATAGCCATGCTCCATCGGAACATCGGGCCAGTCCTGCGTCAAACACCTTATTTCCAGCTGTTCTTCACAATGCTCGATTAGCTTTTCTTCAAAGATGGTGGGAAGCATAAAGTTGTCGCCAATAATCGCTACTTTACGCATGCTCACCACCAACATCATTAGCCATGCTTTTCCAAACCGGCGCAACCGCCAACCTAGCACTCACATAATTTGTAAATGCTTTTTGGTAGGTGCGATGTAACGATTGATTAACCGGCTCGGCTTTACCCAAGTAAGGGCGTACCCAAGAATCGATACAGGTATCCATCGACTCGTAAAACCCAAGATTGACGGCGGCCATCATGGCAGCCCCAGCGGCACCGGCCTCTTTACGATCACTTGTTTTGATCGCCACCCCAAGCACACTTCCAAAAATGGAGCGTAAAACATCACTCCTTGCAGCACCGCCTGTTAAACACACTTGATCAGGCAGCTCGCCCATAGCCAAGTAACAATCTCGAGACGCAAATGCCAACCCTTCTACCACGCTTCTAACAAGATCCGGAAAACGGTGTTTGGCAGACAAGCCAATAAATCCCGCCCGGGCATTGCTATCAATAAACGGCCCCCTCTCTCCCGCTTCTGAAATATAAGGTTGATACAGAATGTTGGCTGGCTGCGCCTGATTCATCCACTCATCTAACCTGGCAATTAGATCGTCTCTTTTAGTACCCTCGCTATATTCGCCAACAACATCAGCCACCATATCGATCAACCAATCGATATTCAGCGTAGACGCCATATTGCTTTGTAGAATTGCGTAATGGCCTGGCACCGGCATTGTCATGGTGTAGCCGGTACGCTTATTGTTAAGGGTTACATCAGCAGCACTGCGAGCCATTCCAATATGCACCCCAGTAGAACCGACAATAGTACACCCAGTTTCGTTGACAGGGTCATAGAGCCCTGCACCTAAGGCTGTGCAAACAATGTCGACGTAGCCCAACACTATGGGTGTGCCTTCGAGTAACCCAGTGAGTTTAGCTGCTGATGATGTAAGCCGATGACTTTCAGTAGCTCCGTCTACAATGGGAGGTAATAAAGATCGTACCGCTTCTAAGCCTAATAGGTTGATCACTTCATCAGAATACTGACGGGTACGGAAGTCCCCAAATGTAAAGCAACCTTCGGATGGATCAGTGGCTCTTACAGCAGTGAGTTGAAAATACAACCAGTCCTTGCAATGAAATGCGGTTGCAGATTGCTCCAATATTTCTGCATGGTGTTGGTTTAAAAATAATAATTGCGCACCTTGTTGGCACGCGTTAAAACCGGTGCCGGTGATTTCATAGCGCTTTTTGTCATCGTCAACCTGACTAAATTGCTCAACCAAACTGCCGGCACGAGAATCAAGCCAGAGCCATGCCGGGCATACGCTATTACCGTCCTTATCAATAAGCCAGGTACCATCACCTTGCCCAGTTATCGAAATTGCCGCTAGTCGCTCAGGCAAATCACGGATCTGCTCGATCAAGCCTTTAAGCGTTTCAAGCGTGCTAAGCCAGGTTTGCTGCATGTCTTGCTCTACGGCACCACCGTCGAGTATTTGATAGTGGTTAGGAACCGCGCTCACAGCCAATTGTTCACCGCTGAGGCTAAACGCAACAGACTTAATCACTGAAGTGCCAGCATCTATGCCAATGATAATATCCTTCATCCCACGATTTCCGCGCCGTGAGAAACCGCGTAGCCCGTTTCACGATTAAACACATGAATATTGTCTGGATCCAGCTTGATAAAGATGTCATCTCCCGCTTTATCAGGCGCGCGATCATGTTCGACAAGGATCACCGATTGCCCGGCAAGGGTAGCTGCAATATGAGATTGGTCGCCTAGCCAATGATTCGCAACAACAGTGGCCTTCATGCCATCATCATCGCGTTTGATCGCGTATGGCCTGACACCAATAACCACGCTTTTTAATGCCAGTGCCGCTTCGATAACATCAGCTGAAAAATCTGTAACGTCAAACGATAAGCTGACGCCGTGATCGAGGTCGAATCGAACTTTGTCTGACTCTTTATCCACACTGGCAGAAAACGTATTCATTGGCGGTTCACCAACAAAAGTGCCAGTGAATAAATTAGCGGGCTGATCCTTAAGCCGTTGAGGCGATTCAAATTGCTGCAGATACCCGCCTTCCATAACGGCGATACGATCCGAAAGCGCATTAGCCTCAGCCTGATCGTGTGTAACGAGGATGGCCGTAATGCCGTTTTCTTTGATGTAGTGTTTTATCCGACCCCGCAGCAACGCTCTTAATTGAGGCTCTAGCTGCCCCATGGGTTCATCGAGCAAGTGCAGATCGGCATCGCGTATTAGTGCGCGCCCAAGCGATGCTCGCTGCTGTTGACCACCGGATACAGAGCTGGGATGTTTATCCAGTATGTCTGTAATCTCTAGCATGTCAGCCATGGTATGGACTTTATCGCTAATATCTTTTGCGCTTAGTTTCGATGCCTTGAGCGCAAAAGCAATGTTGTCCCTTATTGTCAGAGGCGGATAAAGTGAATAGCCCTCAAATGCCATGGCCACGTTTCTTTTAACAGGGCGCAAATCATTGAGTACCTTACCGCCAAGTTTTATCGTGCCTTTTGAGACCGTTTCAAAACCCGCAATCATTCGTAAGGTCGAGGTTTTTCCACAGCCCGACGCCCCCAGCAACGACGTGATCTCACCACGACGCACGGCCATCGATAAGCCTTTTACCGCATGCACCGCAGAGTTGGCGGTACCGTATATTTTGTCTACTTGTTTGATGTCCAGATGAATGTCGCTCATGCCGCCACTCCTCGATCAACATCGATTTCGCTAGAGTCAACAAAATTCTCGCCCGTCGTTTGATCGAAAATCAGCAACGCACGTTGATCAATTTTTACGAATGCGTTTCCGGTGGTCGGGGCTACCGTACCCGATGGGCGTGATATGAGCATTTCGCGTCCACCTTCAGTCAACGCCAGCGTCACCACTTTTTCATTTAGCGGTGTTTCGGCTTCGATAGTGATGGGAATTGAACCGGGCGTATTCTCTGGCACAAATTTGATGCTCTCTGGCCGAATGCCGAGTACCGAATTTTTATCTACACAATTAGCTTTACTATCGTCTAGCGACAATCGTTGTTTGGACAACTCGACAAATACTCCCGTATCATCACGTTGCCCTACAACATCATAACAATTGATTACCGGGTCACCAAATAAGCGGGCGATGTCGATTGTTTTAGGCGATAGATAAATTTGTTCTGGTGTTCCGATCTGCGCGATCCTACCTTCGGCGAGTACCGCAATGCGCTGCCCCAACGCCATCGCCTCTTTGTAGTCCTGCGTAACATAGATAACCGTAGCGCCCTGACCTGCTAGCAACTGCGGCAGCTCTAGGCGCATCTCAAATCTTAGCTTTGCGTCCACGTTTCGTAGTGGATCATCTAGCAGTAACAGAGGCGGAGAACCAGCCAATGCTCTAGCAAGAGAGGTGCGTTGCTTTTGCCCATTAGACAGCTCACGAGGAGCGTGGTGTAACACGTGGTCTATCTTGAGCAGCTTGGCGACTCGGTCCACACCGGCTTTTATCTCATCAACGGATCTTTTACCCACAGTCAAAGGGCTAGCGATATTATCAAAGGCGCTCATATGCGGAAATAATGCGAAATTCTGAAAAGCCATTCCTACACCACGATGTTCGGCATCTACGTCAAACATGTCTTCATCATCGATTAGTATCTGGCCTTCTTCAGGTTCAACAACACCCGCTATTAACCGTAGCAATACTGTTTTACCTGCGCCTGAAGGGCCGAACAATACCAGTGTCTCGCCATCAGCCACAGTAAGTGAGACATCATCAACGACCGTATCTTTTTTATAACGCTTGGTAACTGCGCGTAGCTCTAAAGTTGTCATCTTGAATTTTTATCCTTTCACCGCGCCAAGTGATAACCCTTCCACAAGGTATTTTTGAGCATATAGCGCCAGCGCCAACGTCGGCGCAATCGACATTACAATTGCCGCGGCAATTTGACCGTATTGAATACCTGATGCGGTTATAAATGCCAAAGCACCCACCGTGACAGGTTGTTTGTCGGCTGAGGCCAGAACCAACGCAAATATGAAGTTATTCCACGCAAAAATAAACGCTAACAAACCAGCGGCCGCAATGCCGGGGCCAGCAAGTGGTAATGCAATTTTTCGGAAGGTTGAAAACCACGAATGTCCAGCAACACGGTAGGCATACTCAATATCGGGTGATATATCTTCAAAGTAACCGCGCACGATCCATAGGATCAGTGGCAGGCAGATCAGTTGATACACCCAAATCAATCCTAGATAGGTATCAGCCAGGCCCATCTTTTGAAAATACAGAGATAAGGGCAACAATACCAATAATGGTGGTGCAAATCGAAACGATAGCAATGTAAAGGCAATATCCTCCGAGCCTTTAAATTTATGTCGGGCAAAGGCATAGGCCGCTGGCACACCAAGCAATAGTGCTAGCGACACCGACGCTACTGACAAGAAAACCGAATTCCATAAATTTTGTAAAAAGTTAATTTCAAGCGACGCAGCTGAGGTTTCCAACTTACCCGTAATCAAGGCCCTATAGTTACTCAATGTGGGTTCGAAATTAATTGATGGAGGCACTCTGAGAATCGTCTCGTTTGTTTGCAGAGACATCAGGAATATCCAAAATATTGGAAACATAAAAAACACAACCACCAGCAATAACGCGATGCCACGCAAGACAGTTTCTAATTTTGATTGATGCTCCATCGCTGTTACCCCTCTCCGCGAGCGCGCTCACGCAAACGCAACCAGTTTTTGATAAATATATTAGATATAAAGAACGTTATCGCCCAAAGAATCAATAACAGGGCAGATGATCGACCGACATTTGTCGATTGAAAATAATTTAGATACGCTTCAACCTGAAACACAGTCAGTGTGTCTCCCGGCCCGCCCTGCGTCATTGCATAGATGATGTCGAACTGTTGTATGGATTCTAGTAAACGAAAAAGCGCTGCCGTGAGGATATAGGGCGTTAGCATGGGCAGAGTAATTCTGAAAAACTGCTGCATTCTCGGCACACCGTCTAACGCTGCAGCTTCAAACGGCTGAGTTGGCAGCGACCTTAACCCTGCCAGTAGCAATATCATAATAAACGGTGTGTATACCCAAATATCAACCAAGACAACAGTAAACAGAGCTGAACTCGGTGAGGCACCCCACCTAAAGTCGTCAATACCAATTAACGTTAAAAAGTAATTGAGTATCCCGAAGCCAGGATTCGTCATTAACTTCCACATCAAAGCTGCCAATGCCGGTGCTGTCATTAGTGGCATTAGCAACATAATTGACACTGCATTATTTAACTTCGTACGCTTTTGTAATAGCAGGGCAATACCTAAACCCAATATCAATTCAAAACCAACAGTTAGAAAAGCATATTCCAGCGAGACGACTAAGGTGTTCCAAAACTTAGAATCGCTCATGAAGCGAACGTAGTTATCGCCCCAGTTCATTTCTCTTGCCCAAGGCTGGCTGAGCCTATAGCGCTGCAAAGAGTAGTAAATCGCTGTTACGAATGGTACAAGAATACCAATGCATACAAGCAATGCTGGCAAACTGAGTAAGTACGGTAAGGCACGTCGACTCACGAGGCGCTTACCACGCCTTTTTGAAACTTGACTGGGCACAGGCATCTTCGCTTGAATTAGTTGTTATTGGAAAGCACTAACAAAGAATAAAGAACCATCGGCCAATACGGCCAATGGTTCTCGTCTTTGCATCGTCATTGATTAATCCATATTGATTAACCCAAGCCGGCCTCTTCTAGCTGATCATTAACACTCTCAGCCAACTGATCCAAACCTTCATCCACTGGCACTTCTCCGGCGACCATTTTTTGCATGGATGCTGCCCACTCTGTGGTTAAGTCAAAGAACAGTGGCTGTGGTGTGAAATGAATCTTCGCGCCCGGCGCTGAAACATCATGCATTTCCACATAGCCAGGGTAGCTCGTGTTTAACCGCTCACGGAACATTTCATCGGCCCAAACCGATTTACGTACAGGGTTAACAAAGTCCATCTGAGTTGCACCAAACAAACCATGCTCAGGGCCAGAAGCCCACTGCATGAAGTTCCATGCTGCGTCTTTATCCTTAGAAAAGGTAGACATACCCAGCGACCAAATCCAAATGTTAGGCGTTGGCGCCGCTGCATCAGGATTAGCTGCAAACGGTGCATAGGCTAATTTTCCAGCCATTTTATTATCGCCACCATTCATAAAATAGCCAAGGATGTCAGCATCGTAAATCATTGCCGATTTACCCGCACCCAGATCCGTACCCACCTGATACCAAGTGTGGGTTGACCAATCCTTCGCACCAGAATCTTGAATCATCTTGACCCATTTAGCGTGGTATTCCTTAGACACATCGGTGTTCATTGCCGCTGAGAGTTTCCCATCAGTCACCGTTAGATCTTTTTCACCGAAGTTTGCGTAACCGGAGAGGAAACCCGGATGTATCGTAGCCCATGATCGAGACCCACGAACACCGATACCATAGATATCATCTTTGGTTAGCGCTGCGGCAACGTCGATCAATTCATCGATATTCGTTGGCACGGCAAGCCCAGCAGCTTTGAACATATCCGCGTTGTAGGCCAGGTTGTTTTGCTCATAACCCCAAGGGATGCACCATTGTTTAGCATCACCTGTGCCCACATCTTCACCGGGTTTTCCACTCCATGCACATGACGCACGTACGCCTTCGAGCATATCGTCCCAGTTGTAATTGGGGTTGGTTTTAGCTGGATCTTGGATCCATTTGTTCAGATCTTCAACCCATCCCGCCGGGCCGTATGTCCAGGTCATATAAGCGCCGGTCATAAATACATCGTATTCAGAGGAGCCAGAAGATAGCGCGGCAGTGACTTTATCGAAATACACATCCTCCGGGAAAATATCGTATTCCACGTTCATCCCAGTTAATGCTTTGAAATTATCAAGGTTGGCAATCATTGCGTCAGCGTACGGGTGTTTGTTCAGCAATAATTTAACGGTTTTACCCGTGTGTTGTTTCCAATCGAAATCCGCAGCAAGCGCTTGCGATGCCTGCATGTTTAAAATGATTCCAGCCGATGATGCACTTAGTCCAAGCGCTGTAAAGCGTTTTATAAGTTGCCGCCGTGTGAGTTTTCCTTCAAGAAAATCTCTTGCTAAGCCTTTCTCTTTTTCATACATTGATTTCTTCCTTTCATTTTTTCCTGTAAATGTGACTAAACGGGAAATACGCAGTTTACGTGTCCCCTCCCAGGTCGACGAGCGCGCGTGCCGTACGCTCATCAGTTATCAAGCCATGCAACAAGCGGCTCTTTAGAATGGCACTAATGGCACGAACCTTTGATACTCCGCCTGCTACGGCGAAGAAATTCGAATTCTTTATCTCACCCGATGAAAGCCCCATGGTGCGATCCGATAGGTCGGTTTTTATAATTTCACCATCGCTATTGAAGAAGTGACCTAGCAGCTCCCCAACGCCTCCAGCTTTTGTAACAGCTTTTAGTTCAGAGTTCTCTACCATGACGTTCGCCACAATCGAGGCGTCTGTATCGACGGAACCGATGCCCACAATTTTTACGGTCGTATCTCGGGCTAGCTCCAGCACTTCTGACATTCCATATTGTTCAAGAATCACAGCTTTGTTTTCAACCGTATTGGCAAAGAATGGAACTGGCATAACAAAGGCATCAGCCCCTGTGCGCTCCGCCAACCAATGAATAACATCGTGAGGGTTGGCGGCAAATTTTTTAGAAAAACCACCGAGTAGAGATACGATTGTTTTATCAACAGCAGGGCATTTGGGCAAACTGCGTACACATGCTGCCAGCGTACGCCCGTGACCCACACCCACTGAGGGCACATCTTTACTCTCTAAAACACGTTTTAGATATTGAGCACCCGCAGCCCCTAACGCTTTGAGCGGCAAATTGCCTTCGTCCAAATCAGGGACAACCTCGCAGTAGTCAAGGCCATAAAGCGATGAAAGTTGGTTTTCAAGCCATACGCATTCGGATAACTCACCATCAATGTATACCTTTACCATCCCGCCCTTATTAGCTCGGGTGATTAATCGATGGGCTTTTAGGCTAGAGACGCCTAGTTTTTTCGCAACCTCAGTTTGGGTGTACCCACCGGTATAGTGCAGCCACGCCGCACGGACGGCCATGTTGTCAGTATCTGATGTGGATATGCGAGTTGAAGCCATACAACCTAAAGAATTATTTTTCACTTGATGATAATTCTTTCACTAGGTATTATTGAAGTCAAGATGTTTTTGCACAAAGCAACGACAACGCAAGAGACGTAACGAGTGAGCGAACCCATCCCATCAAACGAAATCAATGCATTAAGAGAGCTTTCACGCGCGGTGGGAATAGACCCACTCCAAGTACAGGCAGCCGGCGGAAATACATCGCTTAAAGAAGGCGACAGGATGTGGATAAAGGCTTCCGGCAAATGGCTAGCGGCTGCCTGCAGCACCGATTTATTTGTACCCGTGCAACTCAGTGCCTTAAGAAATGCACTTTCAAACGGCGACCCTAGAGCAGAAAAATCGGTCGATTTCGTCGAGCAAGCTTTTAACCCTCATGGGCTAAGGCCATCGATAGAAACAACCGTGCACGCCGTGCTATCACAAAAAGTGGTGGTGCATGTTCACTGTGTGGATACGATAGCTTTGGCAGTGCGACAAAACGCTGAAGCGCTATTAGCGCAGTACCTCGACGATTTTAATTGGCTATGGGTACCGTATAAGCGCCCCGGCCTACCATTGTCAAAATACATCTCGTCAACCATTACTCCCGATATTGACGTTGTCATATTGGGTAACCATGGCTTGGTCATCGCAGCAAACACAGTGCCTCTTGCAGAAGCACTGTTGAATCGTGTGCGGGAAGCAGTAAAACAAACTGTCAAACAAACCACCCCACCTGATTTAGATGCCTTAAAGCAACTGTGTGAAAATTCAGATTACTTACCCGCCTCTGAAACAGCAACGCATGCCGTGGCAATGGATAGCTCAGCACTAGCAGTAGCCGCTGGCGGAAGCC
The DNA here is from genome assembly GCA_938028465.1 of uncultured Granulosicoccaceae bacterium. Lineage (GTDB taxonomy): Bacteria > Pseudomonadota > Gammaproteobacteria > Granulosicoccales > Granulosicoccaceae > Granulosicoccus. The sequence goes on from CALJAA010000019.1 coordinate 30,153, forward strand.
TTTACCCTGATCATGTTATCTTTTTAGGTGAAGGCTCTACGATTGCTGAGAAAGGCAAATCAATTACTGAGGTAGCGGAAGCTAACAAAAACGAAAACAACGAACTCCCGCTATCGATAGTAGTGCCAGGCGCTGGGGTACTTACTCACCAATCAGCTAATGATTCACAGCTAGCATTGGCGCGCTGCTTATCAGATGTGTGTACACGAGTACCTGAAGGGTCTGCTATTAATTACCTTGAAGCTAAACAGGTTTATGAATTACTGAATTGGGAAGCTGAAAGTTATCGTCAATCATTAGCATTATAAGTATCAACACGCTTTATTAGTCATTTGCTGTAAAGCACACGCTGCACTAACACCCAATTCGTTCTTACCCGTACACTCTATTATTTTTTTAGCTTCAAAAAAACCATCGTCTCTTCCAGCTGACTATCCTTGTCGATCAAAAATAATAACTTGCGGTGTTCCTTTGAACTTTTTC
>CALJAA010000020.1 GCA_938028465.1 uncultured Granulosicoccaceae bacterium
ATGGTTTAAAATCCATCTCTTCGGTTTCGATCAGCTCTTTACACAATGCAATCGCATCGGTTTGGCTTTGAAAGAAGTTGTAGGTTTGTTCTTTGCCATACTTACGTATCTGGCGTTTAACGCTCATCTTGGTGCCACCAACGGAGCAAAAACCACCATTACGCCCTGATGCTCCCCAGCCAATGTGCCCGGCCTCTAACACGCGCACATTGCTGCCATGATCGCGCGCTAGATGAAGTGCTGTGGACATGCCAGTAAAGCCACCGCCAATTACAGCGACCTCGCAGGTTTGATCACCCGTTAGTGCTGACCAATCCGGCAGAGGAGCGCCTGCAGTGGCCTCCCAGTAGGATGGTTGCGCCTTATCGAATTGATAGAGGCTTTCGTGAAAGAAACGTTTTGTTGGCATAGTGGTCGGACGACGGAGTAGACTGTATTTGTTTGCTATAACTACTTTAGCGCACTGTTATAGCAATCACAAACAGGCACTAAAGGAGCTTATGAGGCTTATCTCAAAACACTGGCACGGCAACTTAGCCTTATGGGTTAGCTTTTGGCTGATCGGGGTAATGCCATTGGTGTTGATCAGGGTGGCGGAGCCACACTGGTTTAAGGTGTTGCCACTAGATAAAGGCTGGGCCGTACCTGCGGTATTAGCTTATGCTGCTGTGGTTTTGTTTGTCTTGTTTCCGTGGCAAGCGGTAGGTGTGCTGCGAAGCGCTTACAAGCACTTCGAGCAATTCGGTAAGTCGCACATTCTCTACTCTGTACAAGCAGCTGTAATCGCTGCAGGCATTGCTGCAGCTAGCCACGGCCTTTACACGGTACAACGTCTCACTGGATTAGTTGATCAATACCGGCTTGATTCACAAATAGACGAGAACCGCCCGGTCATTCAGGTTAGCGATAGCGATAAATCGTTATTGCTGATAACCGGCGAGCTTAAATTTGGTGTTACCAAAGAAGTGCGCAAAGCGCTCGGTTATGCACTTGATGTAAAGACCGTAGTGCTGGAAAGTGGAGGTGGCCAGATATACGAGGGCCGAGGTTTAGCTTTGTTGTTTCGGGAGAATGGTTTAAACACTCACGTCAATGCTGAATGTAGTTCGTCTTGCACCACAGCGTTTATTGGTGGAGTGAAAAGAAGCTTGTCCACCAACGCCAAGTTGGGGTTTCATCAATATGGTTTAGATGCTAACCGGCCTCGACAAGCATCAAAAATTTATGATACTGAATCTGAGCAAGTTAGAGACGCAGAGTTGTTTTTAGAGCAGGGTGTGGATGCCAGTTTTACCGATGAAATGTTTAACGTAGAGAGTAACGATATGTGGTATCCGAGTAGTGAGCGGTTGCTTGGTGCTGGGGTTGTGCATGTGGTTGTTAGTCATCCTCGCGTAGGCGGGGATCCATAGGTTAGGTGTGCGTGGATCTACCCCGGAGGGCACCTAGCCCGCCTTCGCGGGGATGACAAAAATAGCGGGGATGACGATACTAACCTGGGCTCAGCCCGCGTATTGCTTCATTCCTACGGCGCAGTAACTCAACCGTGGCCAACATCGCAATTGATAATAGGACGAGCAATGTTGCGACCGCTAGGATGGTCGGGCTGATCTGCTCTCGTATACCGGAGAACATCGCCCATGGAATGGTGCGTTGCTCGTAGCTGCCTATAAACTTCACCACAACCACTTCGTCAAATGATGTCACAAACGCAAACAGTGCGCCTGAGATAACGCCTGGCAAAATCAGTGGCACAATGACTTTGAAGAAGGTGGTGGTGGAGTCGGCTCCTAAAGTGGCGGACGCACGGATTAAGCTTTGATCAAAACCAACCAACGTGGCGGTTACCGTGATCACGACAAACGGCGTTGCTAATGCAGCATGAGCGAGTATGACACCCAAGTGAGTCGATGCTAAGCCCATGTCGGTGTAGAAAAAGAACATACCGGCAGCCGAGATAATGAGCGGCACAATCATGGGGGAGATTAAAATGCCCATCACCCAGGTTTTAGCTGGCATATCTGCACGGCTAAGGCCAAGCGCTGCAATAGTGCCAAGTGTGGTTGAGATGATCGTTGCAAAGAAGGCAATAATAAAACTGTTTTTAACTGCGCCTTGCCAGTTAAGGTTAGAGAAAAAATCTCGATACCATTTAAGCGAGTAACCCTCTGGATCGAAGGAAAGCATTTTTTCGGTGAACGTAAAGAACGGCACCGCGTTAAACGACAACGGAATGATCACCACAATAGGCGCGATCAAAAAGAAAAAGATACATCCACACAGAAACCGGAACATGTAGTACCAAAAGGTTTCGAGTGGGCCTGCGTATGCTGGTAATGCCATGATCTAACCCAACTTCATGTTGTCGATGCCGACGATTCTGTCGTACACAAGGTACAAAGCAAAAACGGCTGCGAGCAATATTGCACCAAGTGCGGCGGCTAAGCCCCAGTTCAGTGACGATTCAAGATGGTATGCAATCAGGTTACTAATTAATGTGCCTGATTGTCCGCCTACAAGGGCAGGTGTGATGTAGTAACCGATCGCTAGGATAAACACTAAAATAGCGCCGGCGCCAATGCCGGGTACCGTATTAGGCATGTACACCTTAGTGAAGGCAGTAAACGGCGTAGCACCAAGCGAACGCGCAGCACGCATATAACTCGGTGGTATTGTTTTCATCACACTATATAACGGCAAAATCATAAACGGTAGCAGTACATGCACCATCGCAATGATGGTACCGGCCTTGTTATGAATCATCGCCAAGCGGTTGGCATCATCGAGCACGCCTGAGTAAACCAGCAATGAGTTGATAACGCCTTCTTGCTGCAGCAGTGCAATCCATGCCGATGTACGTACGAGCAGTGATGTCCAAAAGGGCAACAGCACAAGGATCATCAGTAGATTACTGGTGCGTGCTTTTAATATCGATAGTAAATAAGCAACAGGGTAGGCCAACAGTAAACATAAGCCGGTGATGAGAGCGCTCATCCATAGTGTGCGCCAAAACAGTTTTACGTAAATACGTTTACCGGGTTCGTTATGAGCAATCGCCCCTGAATCGGTATAGCCTGCATCAACGGCCGCTAAATAGTAAGAGTTAGTTGTGGTGCGCATTTCACGCTGCAACACACGCCAGTACGCAACATCACCCCATTTTTTTTCTGCCTTAATAAAAGCTTCTTTGTAGGGCGGTTCTATTTTCTTTATTTTTCGGGCTGTTTTTCTAAACATGCTAGAAAAACCTGGTTTATCGTAGTTAAGCCTGCGGCCAACTTTGCCAGCGGATTTATCGTCGTACTTATCTACATTGGCTTCGTTGAAGTCGGCAGCCAATGCTGCAAAAACGGTTTCGTCTGGAAGTTCGCCAGAGTTTACATCCCATTCTGCCAGTAGCGGGGCAGTGTTAGGTAAGGTGTAGGAAACAACTTCGTTGTCAACACTGCGCAGCAGCATCGAAATAATTGGGATAAAAAAGGTAATTAAGATAAACAGAAATAACGGCGCAACTAATAGCAGGGCGCGTATTTTCGCTTTGCGTTTGACACGGCCAAGACTAACCTTGAGTGGTGTGCCGTCGGCGGTTACTAGCGGTGCGTCAGTCATGGTATTTGTGTTTGACATGGTTTCTTAAAATGAAAGCGGCCATCCTAGGACGGCCGCAATCGTATACTTCAATAAAACATCGATAATCTAAAACTTAGTTAGCTAACCAAGCTTGGAAAGTTTCAGTTAGATCGTCAACGTTGTCCGCCCAGAA
>CALJAA010000021.1 GCA_938028465.1 uncultured Granulosicoccaceae bacterium
AAATGCTTTCAAATGCAAATTCGTTTACGAGACAAGGCCCGTCTGGTGGAAGTTATTGTGTAGCGATTAAAATATCAGATAGCACTTTTAAGGGTAGTATTCATGACAACGATACTTTCCGTTTCGAATTGTTAGAAGAAGATTTGGCCTTCTAGAGTAATCGACTAGATCGAACCAACACAACTGGTTTGAACATATTGCTAGGCGATAGACTAACATGAGCGTATAGCGTTAGGACGCCAACGTGGCTAGGCAATTCACCTCGCCAGCAACCTGGCTCGCTCCTACATTGCGGCGCGCTTTTTGTGCTGATTGACACAAACTAGCTCCTCCGTTTCCACCGGTAACTGAAGAGTTATGCTGCCCTGACAAAATTTATCTGGTTAACTGTAGAGCTCACAGTCCTAGATCGATCTCATCCGAGTAGACATACTGAGAACACCTAAGTATGCTCAGTGATTTATTGGGAAGCTGGATGAATTATTATCAGAACTCGAGAGCAGACATATTGCTCACTGATCAATGCATCACAGAGCGGGTTTTTGCGGGGCTTGAAAACCGTCCTGATGAGATTGTTCTAACAGATGGTGTAACGGGCCGACAGTTCACAGCTAAGGCATTTATGGATGCGGTCAAATCTCTTGCGGGTGGGCTGAGTGCACAAGGCTATGGAAAAGATTCTACCGTTGCTCTGATCGCGGCTAATTCCCCCGAATTTTGTATTGTCTTTCATGCCATTGCATGGGCTGGGGGTACGATTACAACGTTCAATCCTACCTACACCGCTACCGAAATCAATCATCAACTCAACGATTCTGGGGCAGAGTTTTTGATCACTGACCCAATGTTCCTGGAGACCGTGCGCGAGGGAATGATCGGCACAAAAGTGCGAGATCTTGCCGTGATTGGACAGGCCGATGGGGCTCAGTCATTGGATGAGTTTTATGGCGATCCGATTACCGAACAAGTGCCGGTTGATCTGGATAATCATAGTGTGGTTTTACCTTACTCTTCGGGTACTACTGGTTTGCCGAAGGGCGTGCGTCTATCTCATCAAAATCTTGTCGTAAATGTTGACCAACTGGTTGTTGGTGGAGATTTTCGAGCTGGTGAGGTGACTGCTGGCTTTCTTCCGTTGTTCCATATTTATGGCATGACGGGGTTGATGAATCTGCATCTGGCCGAGGGCGGTGCGCTTGTAACCATGCCGCGCTTTGATTTGGAGTTGTTCTTGAAGATTAGTCAAGACTACAAAGCGCGTCGTATGTGGATCGTGCCCCCGGTTGCGCTGGCGCTTGCAAAGCATCCTATGATCGACAATTTTGATTTAAGCAGCATGGATCAGATAGTTTGCGGTGCAGCTCCCATGGGTGAAGAGTTATCCGATGCCGTCACGGTACGCTTAGGCTGCGCAATGTGCCAAGCCTATGGAATGACTGAGCTTTCCCCGGCTACTCATATCACACCTCTTTCTGCGCCTCGGTCGGGTTCGTCGGGTTTGGCCTTACCCAATACCCAGTGCCGTATCGTGGAGGCAGAGACAGGCAAAGATCTACCCGCTGGTGAAAGAGGGGAGCTTTGGATCAAAGGCCCACAAGTGATGATGGGTTACCTCAATAATGAAAAAGCAACTAGCGAAATGATCACGCCCGACGGATGGCTTAAGACTGGTGACATCGCGATCATTGATGAAGACGGTTACATGTTTGTTGTTGACCGCTTAAAAGAACTTATCAAGTACAAAGGTTTTCAGATAGCCCCGGCCGAGCTTGAAGCGATGCTTGTATCCCACAACCAAATCACTGATGCTGCCGTTATAGGCCAACCCGATCCAGAAGCCGGTGAATTGCCAATCGCATTCGTGGTAGCTGCTGATCCTGCATTGAAAGAGGATGAGGTAAAGGCATTCATCTTCGAAAAGTTGGCTAACTACAAGCAGCTTCATAAGGTGTCGTTTGTTGATTCGATCCCGAAATCGGCATCGGGTAAAATTCTGCGTCGAGTGCTTCGTGATCAGCTTTGATGATAAGTGGCCGCGACCTTGATGCGCGCCTAGTCTGACTATTTCTAACAGTTTAGGTGCTGGCCAAAAAATGAATTCAGATACCGAAATGATTTCGATTGTCACTTGGTTGATGGCTGGTGCTCCACCTTAAACGCGGTGGCACGATCAAGGGTTGAATTGCAAGATCAACGATGGCGTGACTATAAATGCTAAGACGGTTTGCTCTGAAGCATTTAAATCGATTTCCACCATGATGACCGACTCTAGAACAATCTGCGAGCTCAAAGGATTTAAAGAGCCCGTATCCATTTTCATCGTGGACTAATTGTATAGGGCTATTGCTGAGCCAATTTCTGTTAATGGCCTAACATAACAAGGCTTTAATTCGGATGGTCAGTGAAATTTATCTGTTGCTTGCTTTGAGCTGTGGGCCCGGCCGCGCATCCTCATTGATTCAGTTCGTTGGGTAATTCAGAAACCAAAAAATCGAATACCGTTCGAACCCGTCGGCTGGTTCTTAATTCCTGATGTGTCACAATCCATAGTTCCGCTTCTATAGGAGCAAACCCAGGAATAACGAGCCGTTCAACAAGGGGCTCAGGATCACCGATTGCCTCAGGCATACCGCTAATTGCAACACCCAACTTAACGAGTTCCCATTGGACATTATGGTTTCTCGTCACAACAGGAAAATTGTGAGCGCCTAATTCAAAGCCTCTGGAGTTGAGTAAAGAAAGCAGACGGCCGGACTTTTCGAAATCAATAAAGTCGGCACCATTGAGTTTGTCGATAGACGTAGGATTACCTAAATGCTGGAGATAGGTTGTTGCAGCGTAGAGGTGACCTGTTACATCACAGAGTTTTTTTGCGATCAGTTCTGACTGCGATGGCCGACTGGTGCGTATAGCAATATCAGCCTCTCTCCGGTTCAAATTGCTTTCATCGTTTGTTGAAAGTAATTCAATTTGGATGCCGGGTTCCGTTTGCCGTAACTTTTGAATTATTGGTGGTAAGGCAAATGTCGCTAGGAGCTCTGTAGCTGTGATGCAAATATTGCCTTCAACGACTTCCGACTTTCCTGTTGCTGACAATGAAAACCGGTTCGCAGCATCTCCCATTGCACGTACCTGTTCAACAAGGGTTATACCATTCGGTGTCAACTCCAGCCCACGACCACTGCGACTGAAAAGATCGACACCAAGTTCTTTTTCCAGCGCTGCAACCTGACGCCCTATAGTGGGTTGAGCTATATCAAGAGCTCGAGCAGCAGCGGCTAGAGATCCTTCTTCGGCAGTTACCAAAAAGGCTCTTGCATGATTCCAGTCAAATTTTACCGATCTCCAATCCATGCATATATGTATATCTGATGTCCATTTTGCATTCTATTATGTTTCTTCATGCATTGATAGCATGTGCATTGCTGAATACCTTCAACTACATAACGAACCCTTGATATATGAATATGCCGAAAACCATTCTCCTAGCTTTAACTCTTTCTTTAGGAGCCTGTGCGAATTTGATTCAAAGCACATCCGTCACTGATGCTTACAAAAATTACCAGCGACAAGAATATGAACGAACGTTAGAACTAATCATTAGGGCGGAAAATGCGAAAGAAACGAGACCTGAAATGAAAGCGGAGCTGACTTATTTAAAAGCGCAAACGCATGAAAAATTAGGACAACAAAAAATTGCGAATACACTTTACGAATATCTGATCGAAGAACACAAAGAATCTCAATACGGCTATCTAGCGATTAACAAATTGAAAACGAAGTCGTAGATTTCAATGATCGCGACGCTCTTCCACATTTTGTTAATGGTATTTTTAATCTCATGAAAGAGACGATAGTTTGGTTAATTCATACGCCTGCAGGAACTGTAGCACTGGTTGCTGCTTTTGTTGCTTTGTTTGCCGTTAAAGGAGCTGTGCTACATCGAAAGGCAGGGATGTACTTTACGGTTTCGATGCTGATTATGCTTGTTGCTGGTTTCGTAGCTGCAGCAATAAAAGAGTCCGTTGGTGATATGTTGTTGAGTGCTGTTGTTATGTATACCGTGTTTACAGCGTGGCTCACGGTTAAGCGAAAAATTGGGGAAACTGGCTTTTTGGAAATAGCGGCAATCACTTGGATATTGGCGGTTGGGGTAATAGCGTTTGTTCTGGGGATGGGCCTTATTGAAGTCGGTGCCCCTAGTATTTACCTGTTTTGGGCAGGTTTTGCGGTTTTCTGTGCCATCGGGGATCTCCGTAATTTGCGAAGGGCTGGTTTGACTAGTGTTCAACGCGTCATCAGACATGTGTGGCGAATTGGATTCTCTTTGGTTTGGACTGCGTTAGCACTTACCGATAAGATCGTAAAGGCTCAAGGCAATGACCCTAAAGAAATGCCAATAGATCAACTGTTTTATATTGTGGGCATACCGACAATGGTGATTCTGACAATAACTATGTATTGGATAATTAATATCTTATATTTTTCCCGAAAGAAATATTCTCGTTACGGCTACCCAATCAAATAACATAATACGTGCGCTTTGCGCTGATTAGTTAAGCCTGCTGCACTAAGCTGACTGTTCGACTTCGATAGGAAAAGAGCCGTTGGTCTTCAATATCAACTTTATCCTCTTACTGCCCATAACAGCATGGATGATGTAAGGAATAGAGTATTATTGGGTGATGGCTGTACACAATTCGAATATTAAAAATCACCAAAAAATTACAGCTGATCGCGCCAGAAGCGCACTACAGATGCTCTTTGTAGGTGATTCATTATCCATGCCGGTACATTGGTACTACCGTCCAATGGATATCTGGCGAGCGTTCCCACCGGATGGAGTGCGTAAGCTTGAAGCTGCACCTGCAAATCATCCTAGTTCGATTATGTCGCTCCACTCCACGAGCGCTGGTGGGCGCGCTACTAGTCAGCAGAGCTCCGCTCCGCAAATAGTGGGTGACGTTATACTCAAGGGGCGAGCTAAATACTGGAACCAAGCCCGAGTTCATTACCATCATGGTTTGGAAGCAGGTGAAAACACCCTTAACACTTGGTGCGCGCATCTACTGATTAATTGGATGTTGGAGCGTGCATCAAGTGGTTCCGACTATGAGGTTATTGATTGGCTCAACCATTATGTAGAGTTTATGATTGCTGAGCCTCCACGGCATCCTGATACTTATGCTGAAAGCTACCATCGTGGATTCTTCGCTAATCTAATAGCCGGCCAACCCATTGATCAATGTGGAGCTGTTACTCACGATACACCTTCAATGGGTGCACTGGTAACGGTGGCGCCGTTAGCATTAGCCTTACTTCCTAAACTGCCATTAGACGTTGTGCAGACTATTTGCAGGCAGCATGTTTGGTCCACGCATCCAGATAAGATGTTGTTAGACGTGATAGACGCTTATGTAAAGTTAATGAGCTTGTTACTCTCTCGCACCGACGAAGGCAATAACGAAGCGACAGTTGTGAGTTGGTTGTGTGACGCTGCTGCAGTAGTGGATGGTGGTAATATCGCTCCACTGTTATCAGCACACAGCGCCGGTGCTAGCGACCAAAAGCTCATGCGATATATCTCTGAAGACATGGCCGTGGTAGGGCAGCGGTACTCCTTAGCCTGTTACATCACTGATTCATGGCCCAGTGTTTGTTATCTTGCTGCTCGGCATTATCTGAACCCAAAACGAGCGCTATTAGTAAATACAAACCTAGGTGGAGAAAACGCACACCGTGGTTCGGTATTAGGTACGGTGCTTGGTTTGATTAATGGGAGCACCGTTAATGACTTTTACTCGTGCTTAGCTAATCATAGTGAGATTGATAGCGACATTGACCAATGGATTAACCATTTCTATTCTTAATAACAATCAAAAAGCAATTACCGCTATGCAAGCTGATCAACATAATCAACCCAACCGAACAATGAAAATATTAGGCTATGCTGGGCTGTTACCTTTTATAATACTGCTGTTGGTGAGTATTGCAGGTAGTGGTAGTGTTAACGACAAAGCTGCTGAGTCCATGCTGTTTTATGCTGCAATGATTCTGACCTTTCTGGGGGCTGTTCATTGGGGGTGCGTATTGGCAGTAGCGGGCGATAACGCAGCAGACCAAAAGCGACTCTGTTGGGCGGTTACGCCGTCATTAATCGCTTGGGTGGCGCTTATGTTCACTCAACAATTTACGATCGTTGTACTCATACTTTCGTTTGTCTTGTGCTGGTGGGTTGATAAACGCTTTTATAGTCAATCTAAACTGGCCTGGTACATGACTATGCGTTCGCATCTTACTGTTGTCGTGGTGGCATCATTGGGCATATTGTTGCTGACTAGCTTTTAAACAAGCGCTTTTTAAAAAGTTGTTCCAAATGCTATATTTACAGATCTCCAAAAAACCTTAGTGGGCTAATTATGATCAATACGTTAATACGGCCGTTACTTGTGCCCCCATTATTGTTAATACTGATTTCATGCTCCAGCAAAAATACCGAATTTGACAAACTAGGAGAGATTACTTGTGAGCAGAATAACGTATTCCAGATTGGCAACTTTATTAATAATTGGAATGCGCAAAAGTCAGAAAATAACAAAAAGACAATTAGTTCGTATACGGCTGCTAGCAAGGGTAAACCAAAGAAACTTAAATATTGCGAACGCGCACAAAAAATTTGCTTAATAGTTCAAACAGTAGGTGAGTGCGTTGTTGGGGCAAAGGTTGTCTCAGTCGAGGAAGACAGTAACGATCCCAATGTTAGCGCTATGTCTAGGGTTACTACCGACTTAGTACGTAGAGTTATGTGGGGGAGGCTGATTAAGTCGTTTGAGCCCGAAATTTCACAAGCCGAACGAACAAGGCTTGATAACGCTTTGTATGAAAATATACGTACGGATGATCCTAGCTCTTCGAGCTCCAGTCAAACTGATCTCATAAAATATACCGCTAAATATGAAGGTGAAGATTTTGTTCTAGAAGCTTTTCCACTTCAATATACAGATTGAGTATCCTGGATCGATACCTGCTGATAATAGCGATCGATAGAGCTAAAAGGGCCATAGCAGTGATGCAAATTCGGAAAGAAGCCTTGATAACAATTTGGCATTTTCGTTTGGGATAGAACGATGGCACTATTTTTAAAGAGCTTATCTAATGCTGAAAAAATATAAACCAGTATCTTTTATTGCCACACTTGATGCTGAAAAAGCACGTGTATTTTACGAAGACAGACTTGGTTTAATGCTGTTGGCCAACGAGTACTTTGCACTCGTATTCGATTTGAATGGGCACACGCTAAGAATTGCAAAGGTTGATGAGCTAGCAGCTGCAAGGCATACCGTACTGGGTTGGGAAGTAGATGATATTACAGCCACCGTTAATGGCCTCGCCGAACGCGGCGTGGTATTTGATCGGTTTGAGGGTATGGATCAGGATGAACTCGGCATTTGGTTATCGCCATCGGGCGCGAAGGTAGCGTGGTTTAAAGATCCAGATGGCAATAATTTATCGATAACACAATTGGCTTAATCGCTTGGCTGCGTAACAGGTACTCAATCAGCATCACGCCGTAACGGCTGACACATACAGTGCACACCGCCGCCAGCCCAGGTGAACATTGTCATGTCTGGGTCGTAAACGGTTAAGCCGATTGCACGCATCTTAGCGTTTAAATCCGTTGCGCCAAGTGTTGATAGTACCTTTTCATTTCCTAGCGCTACTACATTGCAACCCAGTGCCAGCGTTTCTTCAAATGTTGCTGGGATTATTTCTATCTGTTGGCTGCGTAACCAATCTACTACATCGTCTTCAGTAGTTTCAAGGCACACGGCTGCAACGTCTTTGGTTAGCATACAAACCATTAAATCAATGTGTACATAAAATGGATCGATTGGTGCGTACTTGATTTCCCAGCCTTCATCTATAAACCAATTGGCCACTTGTTCAGCCGCTCGTTTTTCTGAGCGTTGATCGGTGTAACCCACGAGTGCGACACCTGGTTTGATGATATTAAAATCGCCACCTTCAAAGCTACCGTTAGATACCATGTCATAGATGGGTATATTGTTTTCAAGGTAAAAGCGTAGTGCGGGTGCGTATTCACCACGGCGGCGGGGGCTCGCCATTTGGCAAATCACTGCGCCGTATGGTGTCATAAATGATGAGTCACGTGCGTACACTTGGTACTGCGTGCTTTCATCGGGTGGTAAAAAATGGCAAGTCGTACCGGCTTCTTGATAGGCCTGTACCATCTCAGCGTGTTGCTGCATAGCGAGTGCTTTGTCAAATTTACGCCCCTTACGTAATGACTCACGTACTAGCGAACTGAACTCAGCGTTTTCAGCACCTAACCAATTAAACGTTTCGCTTGGCCCGAGTAGCACATCTTGTAGGGGGCCAGTTTCAGATTTGAGGTACCAATCTGACATTTCAACTGTGCCGCCTCCGGCTTTACGTGCTTGTAGTGGGTTGCTTGTACTCATCTTAGTTGGCTGTCCTTGCTTCCGCGGCGGTTAAATAATTCAGCTTTTGCGTTCTTCTCGTCGCGCTCGCTCTGACACTTTATGCAAAACTTCACACCGGGTACTGCTTCACGCCGTGCTTGTGGAATCGGCTCATCGCATTCTTCACAGCGTTCAGCGCTTGCCCCTTTAGGCATGTTTTCGCGGATGCGTTTGATAGCATCATCAACGCTTGCATCAATTTGTTCTTGCACTGCGCCATCGCGCGACCAGCCACCAGCCATCGGTATGCTCCGTTTTTGTACACATTGATAGTATCAGATCGAGCAAGCGCAAAATACTGCGTTAATTTAAAATAAGTGGGACGATTAAGGTTTAACCCTACATGTACAAGATAGCGATTACAGGATGTGGCCCCGCAGGGCTTAGCGCGGCGATTTTTTTACATGATCAAGGGTATAGCGTATCGTTGTATGAGCGTTTTGATACGCCAAGGCCAGTAGGGTCAGGTTTAATGCTTCAGCCTACAGGCTTGCAAGTATTGGATAACCTGGGTTTGCGAACTCAGACCGAAATCTTGGGTCAGCGTGTTGATGGCATGCTTGGCAAAATTGCTCCCAATGGCAAGGTGGTGCTGGATATTAATTACCAAGTGTTGTCACCCGATCTATATGGTTTGGCGATACATCGTGCTTCTTTGTTTCATGTTTTGTATGAAGGCGTATTGCAACGATCGATTCCGATTACCACCAGTTGCGATATTAATGGATTAGTTCAGAAGGGTGAAAAGGTATCACTGAATGCTGCAAAGGGCGGTATTGAAAATTCTATTGATGACAGTGAGTTTGATCTAATAGTCGATGCCACTGGTCGGCAATCCACTTTGCTCCCACATGCAAGTAAGGGTAAACCAACACAACGAACTCTAGCTTATGGTGCCTTGTGGGGAACGGTGAGTTACAACGCGGCAGAATTTAATGCCAAGCTATTAGAGCAACGTTATAAAGCGGCGAATGTGATGGTGGGTATATTGCCTTGTGGCACATTGCCAGATAGCGATACACAAGTTGCCACCTTCTTTTGGAGCTTGCGTAATGATGCTTATAATGCAACGGTATCGGCTGGTATTGATAAGTGGAAGCAAGAGGTAGCTAAACATTGGCCTGCAGTTGAGCCTTTGTTAGCACAATTTAATAGCTTTGATGATTTGGCGCACGCCACTTATACTCACCATACGCTGCCTGTACCTTATGGCAACAATATTGTGTTTATTGGTGACGCTGCGCATTCCACCAGCCCGCAGTTGGGGCAAGGGGCAAACATGGCATTGCTTGACAGCCAAGCTTTAGCTAACGCCTTGGCTAGTGCTGATTCGATGAGCGATGCCTTGGCGTTGTATGCGAAGATGCGTAGAGGGCACGTGAAGTTTTTCCAAGCAGCTAGTTTTTTGTTAACGCCATTTTATCAATCGGATAACAAGATGCTGCCCTGGATGCGTGACTTAATGTTTGAACCGGTATCAAAGATTCCATTCGCCGATAAGCTAGTAACTTCTCTTGGTGCCGGTTTGCTGGGTAAACCAAATAAAAAAATACAAAAGCTATCATCAACAGGATAAAAATATGACGTTGTTCAGGCCAGGTATGTTTAACCAGAAGCGCGTATTGATTACGGGTGCTGGGCGCGGTATCGGTGCGGCAATAGCTCAGTACTTAGTCGATGATGGTGCGCAGGTGTTTGCACATTTAGGTAAAGAGCCTGGTAATCCTAATTGGGTTTTTCCAAATGCGACCACCGACGCTATACCCGTTGAGTTATCGGGTGAAAACCCAAGTTTAGTTAAAGAGGGAGCATGTTATACCTGCACGGCTGATCTTGCGGCAGAAGGTATGCCGGAGTTGGTTGCACAACAAGCTGGTGATGCGTTGGGTGCAATTGATATTCTAATCAATAACGCGGGTACGATGCTGGGTAGGGTGGCAACAAGTGAAATGACAATGGCGCATTATCACGCTGTGACTGATTTAAACTCACGTTCGGTGGTAATGATGACCATGGCGGCACTACCTTTTTTGAAACAAGCCGGTAATGCTTCTATTGTAAACGTCACATCCATATCGGCTGATACCGGTGGTAGTGCTGGGTCGTCTGTTTACAGTGCAGCAAAAGGCTTTGTTTCAACCTATACACGATCGATGGCAACTGAGCTTGCGGCCGATGGAATTCGAGTCAATGCTATATCTCCTGGCACAATTGATACTGATTTTCACCAACGATACTCATCGGCTGAAAAGTTACAGGCTACTGCTGCTAAAACACCATTAGGGCGCTTAGGTACTGCTGAAGATTGTGTGCCAGCCTGTTTGTTCTTAGCTTCTGATGAATTAAGTGGCTTTGTAACCGGCCAGATTATTGGTATTAACGGCGGTACTGCATTTTGATCGTTAACGATAAGAGCTTAATTCACTATGTCATTTAAACTTGATCACCGACTAGAGCAAGATGGAATACTGTTAGCCGAGTCGGAGCAATACGTGCTTAATTTGGTGAATGACAGCCGCTACATTTGGTTAGTGCTAATACCAAAAGCTACCAATGCTAAAGACATGTTTGATCTAACGGAAGAGCAACAAATTGATTTAGCGTTGAAATCAAATAAGATTGGCCGAATTATCACTGAACAATTTAAGGGCGACAAATTTAATATAGCATCGCTAGGTAACATGGTGCCGCAGTTACATGTTCATTTGATAGTACGTACTGTAGGTGATGCAGCATGGCCTGGGCCTATTTGGGGTGTGGGTGATGCCGTGCCATATGATTCACCACAACGAGAAAAGGTAATCGATAAGTTGCGGGCAGTGGTTAACTTAATTAGTTAGGGGGTGGCCGTCCTTGGCCTGAACTTATTTGCGGATGCACTCTTTTAGCGTGTGAATTCGGGATAAGCCTCCATCCCACACTCGCTAACATCTGCACCTTCATGCTCTTCTTCTTCTGAAATTCTAATACCGATGATGGCTTTGATTATGCCCCAGGTAATCAGCGATGCAACAAAAACCCAAACGAAGATAACCAGTGCGCCAAACGCTTGAGCTGCGAACGATGCGCCATCGTTAGTAAGCGGCACGATCATCAATCCGAAAAAACCCACTACGCCGTGTACTGATATTGCACCCACTGGATCATCAATTCGCATCTTATCGAGTGCTACGATGGAATACACCACAATGACACCTGCCGCTGCGCCAAACAGCGTTGCTAGCATCGGTGTTGGAGTAGAGGGTTCAGCGGTTATGGCAACTAAGCCTGCGAGCGCACCGTTAAGGCACATTGTTAAATCCGCTTTACCGAATAGCAGCCTTGCGGTTATCAGAGCGGCAATCACGCCACCAGCAGCTGCTGCATTGGTGTTTAGAAATACCATCGCTACCGCGTTTGCATTAGTTATGTCGCCGAGTTTAAGCACGGAACCACCATTAAAACCGAACCAGCCCATCCATAATATAAAGGTACCAAGAGTCGCTAAGGGTAGATTGGCTCCAGGTATGGGTTTGATTTGACCGTTGGGGCCGTACTTGCCTTTTCTCGCACCTAGCAATAACACACCTGCTAATGCAGCGGCGGCGCCTGCCATGTGCACAATGCCAGAACCTGCAAAGTCTGAGAAGCCAACATCACCTATTTGTAGTGCGAACATGCCGAATACATCCTTACCGCCCCAGGTCCAGCTGCCTTCCATTGGGTAGATGACACTAGTCATGACCACGGTGAATAGTAAGAACGACCATAATTTCATGCGTTCTGCTACCGCGCCAGAGACGATAGACATGGCAGTAGCGACAAACACTACTTGGAAGAAAAAGTCAGAAGCATTTGAGTAAACAGAGCCGCCATCAAAACCAGCTTCGCTGGATTCTGCTAACACTGAGGTGACGAGTTCATCGGCGGAGCCAGCTCCGTCCAGTGCGATGTCAGCGAGCAAGATACCGCCGTCGTACATAATGTCGTAACCTACTAGTAGGTACATAACGCAAGAGATCGCGAAGAGTGCGATGTTTTTGGTTAAGATTTCTGTTGTGCTTTTGGTTCGGACTAATCCTGCCTCGAGCATGGAAAAGCCTGCTGCCATCCACATGACTAATGCGCCACAGACTAAAAAATAGAATGTGTCGATTGCGTATTGCAATTGAAAAATTTGTGCTTCCAAGGGACTTATTCTCCTGTTTGGTTATTGTTACAGCGCTTGATCGTCGGTCTCGCCTGTGCGGATGCGCACTGCGTGTTCTATGGTTGAGACAAATATTTTTCCATCGCCAATACTGTTGGTATTGGCGGATGCCACAACAGCATCAATAGCTTTGCTGGCGACGGAGTCCTCAACGACTATTTCCAGCTTAATTTTTGGAACGAAGGCCACGACGTATTCCGCGCCTCGATACAGTTCGGCATGTCCTTTTTGTCTGCCGTAGCCTTTAACTTCGGTAACTGTCAAGCCGCTGATGTTTTCAATAGATAGGGCATCACGAACCTCCTCGAGGCGGTGTGGTTTGATGATGGCGGTGATCAATTTCATGAACTCTCCAATTGTTTGTTGCTGTGCCCGAATCCGGCACTACTTGACCGGTGAGAAGAAATGTAACGATTATTTAATGCATTGCATTCTGCTCATTTTGCAGATGACTGCTGCAAAAAATGCATCACTCGTGTGATACGCTGCTGGTTTAAGATCCAAAGAATGGAGAAATCGAATTTAGAATGAAGCACTTACAAGGATTGAAGTACATCGATACGGTTGCAAGGATCGGCTCTATACGAAAGGCTGCCGAGACACTAGCGATAACGTCGACAGCGCTTAACCGTCGAATTTTGGCGATGGAAGATGAGCTTGGGGTGGCCATATTTGAGCGATTACCGCGTGGTGTTCGGCTTAGTGCAGCAGGTGAGTTGTTGATCCATCATGCGCGTACGCAATTGGCTGATATGGAGCGTTTGCGTTCGCAAATTGCCGATCTGTCGGGGGTTCGGCGTGGCCACGTGTCGATCGTTTGTGGGCAAGCATTACTACCGTATTTTATGGTCAACCAAATAGCGCTATATCGAAAACACCACCCGGGTGTTACGTTTAGCGTCATGGTTTGCGACAGAGACGAAGCGGTTGATTTTTTAACGGCATACGATGCTGATATCGCTGTTGTGTTTGAGCCGATGCGTTCACCTGATTTTCAACCGGTGGGTGTTGTGCCGCAATCCATACGTGCGCTAATGTCTCCTAAACATGCGTTAGCAATAAAAAAGTCACTCGGTTGGTCTGATTTATTATCAACACCAGTGATCTTGCCAACTCGTGCTAACGGTGTGAGGCACTTATTAGAAGAAGCAGTTTCAAGAAAGGGTGGCGAGCTTCAGCCTCAAATAGAATCTGATAGTTTCGATTTCATTCGTAATTATCTGATGAATGAAGAGTGTATTTCATTTCAGATTGATATTGGTTTGCCGAGTGATGAGAAAATGGCTAATTTTGTATCAAGAGAAATAGACCAAGCCGCTATGCCGGGTGGCCATCTATTTGTTGGGCAACTCAATGGCAGGGTGTTGCCAACAGCAGCAGCACTGTTTTCGAATGAAATTGTTAAAGCGCTAGAAAATAGGTATAACGAATAATTTGCATTTTTGCCACTAGAACTATTATACATTTGGAGAACGTTGTGATCGCACCGGAACTCGAAAAAATTGGCAAACAGATCGACTTAAACAGCGTTGACAATACCCTCCTTCGTATTGCTTTTGGAGTTGCCTGCGCTACACGAGTGGAAACATCGCTAAGCGATGAGACGATAATTGATGCATTGCAAGTGGGCAAGCGTTATGTGCTTGATGTCAATGATGAAGAGCTTCGAAGGGCTGCAGTAGACGCATCATCAGCTTGTCGGCGACACCAAGGGTCAAACTCATTAGATGGCTCTGGTAACGCTGCGGTATCGTCTAGCTATTCTGTAGCTGCGGCGCTAAGAGGCAGGGCACTTGAGGCAGCCGGTTATGCCGCCTATGCTGCCGTATACGCCTATTCCAGTTCCGCTGTTACCGATATAGCGGCGTATCGAGATGAACACAAATGGCAAATCAACACGCTAAATACCCTACTAGATGAACACAAATAGCGTCATTTTTTCGCGGCGCCTTGTTGGGAGGCTTGTAGTGAAAGGCAAAACCGTGTGGGCTTTTTGCAAACAAGTTCCACTTGTCCATCATTCACATTAGCTATTTGGGCAACAATGGCTAGTCCCAAGCCGGAGCCTTGACCAGAACCTTGTTTATGGTCTAGTTGTACAAAGCGTTCGAAAATTCTCGTTGCGTTTCCCGCTGAAATTGATGCGCCGTCATTCTCAACTGCCAGTACTGCAAGGTCGTTACTTGTATAGTAGGTTTCAATCAATATGTAGCTAATCTGTGTACCGCCATGCGCTACCGCATTGTCTAGTAAATTTTGCAAAGCCTCACTCAATAAAAAATAATCTCCTCTAGCCCACACCGGTGCATTACCCGTAACCACGGTGAATTCAATGTTTTTGCTTAAGATCCGATTTGCGTTGCGGGTGCCGACTTCAGTGATGAGCATCCCCAAGTCAATGACTTCCAGCTTTGATTTGCGACCATCCAGTTTTTCTAGCGACAAGAGCTGCTCTGTTAGTCTGCCGGTACGGCGAGTTTCAGTGACCAATTCTTGTATGCGTGCTCGAGTTTCAGCCAGTGTTTCCGCACTGAGTGTCGCTTCGGCCATCGCATGGATGCCCGCGATAGGATTGCGCAACTGATGTGCAGCGTTTGATATAAGCCTTTCGCGCGCGGCATGCGATTCGGTTAAATCTTGAAATAAATGATTTAAGCGCCAGACAATACGTTTTGTTTCTTTCGGTACCTGTCGTACGATTGGGCTTAGGTCATCAGCAGAGCGCTTCTGAATAGCGTCTTCTAACTCATACAATGGTTTCAAACCATAACGAATTCCAAACCAAACCAGCCCTGCCACTGTAAGAACTAACATTGATACAAGACCGGCGGAGCGTAGGGCGAGTTTGCGGGCAAAATTATCACGCAAAGATAACTTCTGCCAAACCGTTATAACCGATCTGCCGCTTATGCCTTCTATATTGGCTTTTTCAGCAAGTCTGACTACTCGTACTGGTGCGCCAAGATGAGTAGCATCAAATAATGTTGGGTTGTTCTCCGGCAAGGGTTTTTTAATGTCGCCAACCGGCGGTGAGGAATAGCCAGTAATAAAGCTGCCATCCGGTCCGTACACATGATAGAAAACCTTACCCCCGCTGGCTTCGCTAAATAAATTAGCAGTGGTACTCGACAGGCTGTCTCCTGAGGACAAAGCAACGTCGCGAGAAATGGCAAAGGTTAGCATTACTAAGCTACGATCAAATATTTCTTCGGCGGTACCTTTGGCTGCCTGATAGCGCCAAAAAATGACGAGCAACGACACCACTATCAATGGCAAAAGAATCAGCGTGAGTAATCGCGCACGGAGAGAATTTCTTAACAAGGACATCAGCTAATTTTCATCAGGTAACCTAAACCGCGAGCTACTTTAAATGTAACGCCATACGGTGCAAGTCTTTTGCGCAAGCGTGAAACATAAACTTCTACTACTTTCTCTTCGACGTCGGCTCCGACACCGTAGAGATGTTCGAGCAGCACGGACTTGGGTACGATTTGATCACTTCGATCCAGAAAGCACTCAAACGCTGCCAACTCACGTCTTGGCAGATCCAGCTGTTTACCATCAGCCTGTAAGCGGCGGCCCGCGCGATCAAAACTTAGTCGGCCCAGAATTTCTACACTTCCAGCCTCTCTTGGTTTGCGACGCAGCAGCGCGCGTATACGCGCATCAAGCTCTTCCATATCAAATGGTTTAACCAAGTAATCATCAGCGCCGGCATCCAAGCCAATCACCCGATCTTTAGTGTCTCCACGCGCCGTCAGCAAAATAACCGGCGTCTTATCACCGGACGCACGCATATGTTTCAAAATATCCAGCCCGCTGAGTCGCGGCAGATTGATATCCAACACGGCGATATCGGCTTGTTCCCGCGCCAAAAATTGCCTGCCTTGTTCACCGTCGTATAGCAGATCCACCGCATGGCCCTGATCGCGCAGGCTATGTGCGATGCCTTGTGCTAGGCCTTTATTATCTTCAACAATGACTATTCGCATTCGAACCGACCTAATTACGTGTTGGTGGCAGCCTTGCTACTCAGGGTACGGGTATTTTGCCTATATTCAGTGGTTTATAGGGCTAAACAGGTGCCACCCACAGCGAACAAGATAAGTTTGCGCAAGCTTCGTGAAAGCTTTGTTGGTTACTCTTCCCATTAAGCTCAGATAAGTGATTTTTCGGCTCACGGACTAGCGCCTGCGATTTGAGCGCCATTGTCCATTATCCAAGCAGATTGTTCTACTTTTTATTGCTTTACAAATAGTGTTCACTAGTACTGTTCACAAATACCGAGGACTCGGGTGGGTCCACATTTCCGGGAGGATAACTACATGAAATTACTACCATCAATAAGCCGCAAGGTGGCAATCGCCCTTGGCGTTGCTGTAACCACGGTGATGGCGACACCAGCATCAGCTGATGTCGATATGACCGGCAAGACAGTTGAATGGATCATTCCATTTTCAGAAACGGGCGGATCGGCCAAGTGGGCCAACTTCTTTGCGCCACTGCTACACAATGCCTTGCCAGGTAAGCCTACGGTAGTGGTTAAGTTCATGCCAGGCGCGGGTTCTACAAAAGGTGCTAACTGGTTTCAAAAACAAACCAATGGCGACGGCACAGTCATGTTCGGCTCTTCAGGTTCTACTCAATTTCCTTACCTATTGGGTGATCCACGAGTACGCTATGAATATAAAGACTGGATCCCAGTGATGGCAACGGGCACCGGTGGTGTTGCATATTTGAATGCTGAGGATGGCGCAAAGTTCGACGGTACTGCCAATATGCTTAAAGGTAAAACCTATATCTATGGCAATCAAGGTGCTACTCGTCTTGATTTGATTCCTGCGCTTGCTTGGGAAATGTTGGGTATGGATGTGGAACACGTACTAGGCATCAAAGGCCGCGGCGATGGTCGCAAAATGTTTGAAAGTGGTGAGGCGACGATCGACTACCAAACTTCTTCAAGCTATTTAAAAGGTTCGGCTGCCTTGGTTGAAGCAGGTAAAGCCGTGCCGATGATGAGCTGGGGTTCATTGAGCGCGGACGGTGATGTTGTTCGTGACCCTACGTTCCCTGACATGCCTACGTTTAAAGAAGTATGCGAAGCAACTGAAGGTTGTGAGCCTTCCGGCGATAGTTGGGATGCATGGAAAGCTTTTTTCGTGGCGGGTTTTCCATCACAGAAGCTTGCTTTCTTGCCAGCTGGAACCCCTCAGGATATTGTTGATACCTACGTTAACGCCTTTGCCAAGATCAAAGCCATGCCTGATTTTGCAGAAATATCTGAAGGGCGTTTAGGTAAATATCCAATGTACGTCGGTGATGAAGCTGAAGCCGCGTTGGCGACTGCAATCACTGTACCTGATAGCGCTAAAGCGTTTGTCGTAGATTGGCTTAAGTCTGACTTTGGCGTTGAACTCGATAAGTAGTTACTCTTAGTTGGATTTCAGTACTAAGTTAAACGCCCCGTAAGGGGCGTTTGCTCTTAATTGGTTAAAATTTTTTAATATCAATGGCATCTAAATCTGGCCTGACATAACTTATGGACATTTTTCTCGAAGCGTTGCCGGCCCTTGGTCAGGCATGGGCCATGATTTTGCAACCAACAGTGCTAGCTTATCTCGCGCTTGGTGTCATGATGGGTTTGTGCATCGGAGTGTTTCCAGGACTAGGCGGCATTGCGGGTTTATCCTTGCTGTTGCCGTTTATGTTTGGCATGGACCCAATTCTGGGACTTGCACTTATGATTGGTTTGGTCGCCGTCGTGCCAACCTCAGATACCTTCGCATCTGTACTGATGGGCATACCGGGTTCCTCGGCATCACAGGCCACTGTTTTAGACGGCTTCCCGATGGCTAAAAATGGGGAAGGCGCGCGAGCGTTATCAGCAGCTTTTACGTCGTCACTTTTCGGTGGCTTAGTCGGAGCGCTGTTCTTGACTGTTTTTATTCTCGTTGCACGGCCGGTGGTGTTGTTATTCAAATCTCCCGAGTTGCTGATGGTGTCGTTCTTCGGGCTCAGTATGGTGGGTATTCTTGCTGGCCGAATTCCGCTAAAGGGTGTCATTGCTGCGGGCATTGGCATATTGATTGGCTGCATTGGTGAGGGCCCCTTTAATGGTGAGCTACGCATGTCAAGCTATGATCTTCCGTACCTTACTGATGGCTTAAAACTGGTAATTGTGGGTTTGGGTATCTTCGCCATCCCAGAAATCGTTTCTCTTCTGCGGCAAGATAAAGCCATTTCCAACAGCCAAAGTTTAGGTGGTGGCTGGATTGATGGCGTTAAGGACTGGTGGGCGAATAAATGGCTCTCTGCCAGATGTTCAATTATCGGTGTCGTCGTCGGCGTGATTCCTGGCTTAGGGGGTTCAGTTGTCGATTGGATTGCATACGGCCATGCGGTACAAACTACTAAAGATAAATCGAACTTTGGTAAAGGTGAAGTACGTGGAGTGATTGGGCCTGAGAGTTCCAACAATGCCAAGGAAGGAGGCGGGCTGGTTCCCACTTTGTTATTTGGTATTCCCGGTTCTGGTTCGATGGCGATTTTTATCGGTGCGTTAGCATTGCTGGGTAATGGTATTGATGTTGGGCCATCTCTACTAGAAAATAATCTTGATTTTACATATTCGATTGTTTGGCTATTGGCTTTAGCCAATGTAATCGGCACCGTCATGTGTATTGCGATGTCTGGAACCATCGCGAAGCTAACCACGATTCGCTTTGCTCTGCTGGCGCCTTTTATTTTTATGATTATATCCTTTGCTGCTTTTCAATCAGGGCAAAACTTGATGGACTTGGTAGCACTGTTCGCTATTGGATTTTTGGGTATATTGATGCGCCGATTCGATTGGTCGCGACCAGCATTTTTAATTGGCTTTGTATTATCCACTCCAGTAGAAAACTACTCAAACAACGCTACGCAAATAGCCGGTATCCGTTTTCGTGATGGTATGGATGCAGGGCTGAGCTATGTGTTTTCACCGATTGTTATTGTCTTAATCATTATCACTTTGGTTTCGGTTGTGGTTGGGTTGCGACAAGCAAAACATATCTTGGCTGAGGGCGAAGTACCCTCAGGTGGCAAACGAGCGCCGGTGATGTTCCTCTTGGCCTTACTCGCATTTATTGTATTCGCCTTGTACAACACTGCCAGCATTCCCGACTACGCTAGCACTGATCGCGTATTCCCTGTGTTTGTAGCCACTATTTGTTTAATAGCCGCGATTATTGTTTTGATTCAAATGATGCTTGCCCCCGAAACTCATACAATTTTTGCGGATCGTGAAACCAGTGGTGAAGATGCAAATAAGTTTTCACTCTGGCCAACGCTTGCCTGGTTTGCTTTTTTGTTGGTCCTTACGTCGTTAACAGGCTTTATCATTGCATTGGGTGTATTTTTAACAAGCTTTCTGCGTATAAGAGCGGGTCTTGGTTGGCTGCAAACGGGGCTCTATGTTGTAGCTGGCATCAGCTTTATGATTTTTATGGCATGGACACTAAACCGTGACTTTCCTCCTGGCTTGTTGCAAAGCTATATCACCTTGCCTTGGCCGCTGCGTTAACCTGGCAAGGTGCTGCCCTTAAACGTAATTGAAATGCGCGACAATAAACTATGACCCAAACAGCAATCCCTTACTTGTTGATGCGTGGTGGCAGTTCGCGCGGCCCGTTTTTCAATCGTGATGATCTTCCAGAAGATACGGATACATTAGCGCGTGTGCTAGTGGCTGCGCTGGGCTCTGGCCATCCTCTTAATATCGACGGCATCGGTGGCGGTAATGCAGTGACCACCAAAGTGGCAATGCTCTCAAAATCGGAAGACGATTGGGCAGACATTGATTACTTCTTTGCCCAAGTCAGTGTTGAAGATTGCCTTGTCGACTTTAAACCGACCTGCGGAAATATGATGATCGGTGTTGCAGCCGCCGCAATAGAGATGGGATTAATCAGCGCCACACAAGGGGAGACGCATGTTCGTATACGAGCGGTTAACACCGGTGCCAAAGTGATATCGATAGTGCAGACACCTGTAGGTGCTGTTAACTATGAAGGAGAAACTAAACTAGATGGCGTTCCTGGAAGTGCAGCACCGGTAGCGTTGGACTTTCATGAAGTAGCAGGCTCCATGACAGGAAGATTACTGCCTACCGGTAATACCATAGACGCCGTGCTCGGTATTGAGGTGAGCTGCATTGATTTTGCTATGCCAATGGTGATCGCTAGGGCCAATGATTTTGGGCTCAGCGGTTACGAAACGCGGGAACAACTTGACGGCAACAAAGCATTTTTTAAGAAAATGGAGCAGATTAGGTTGGCCGCAGGAAAACTAATGGGTATGGGGGATTGCACTGAGTCTGTGGTGCCTAAATTTGGATTGGTGGCGGCACCTCAGCATCCCGAAAGCACAATATGCACACGTTACTTTATGCCTTGGGCAACACATCCAACGCTGGCGGTTACCGGTTCGCAGTGTATTTCTGCATGCACGCTGATACCCGGCACAGTAACAGATAGCATTGTCGCTCCAGCAAGTAGTTCGCCAGTAAGCCTACAGCTTGAGCATCCATTAGGAAAAATGGAAGTCGTCATGCAACACGAGAAACACGATTTGCATGGGATATTGCCGGTGTCAGCAGGCGTGGTCAGGACGACACGAAAGATTGCCGAGGGTCGTGTTTTTATTCCTGGCGAAATTTGGGCACAAAAAAGCTGAGTCTGACTACTTTGTCTGATTGTTCTTGGAGTTGCGTGTGGGGTGATCTGTTGCGCTACGAGCTAAATAATGCGCAAGCGTAGGAGCCCCCAAAATTATAATGATTAGCCTCACCAAATGATGCGCCACGACAATACCAACGTTAATACCGGCGGCTAAGCTTAACACTGCTATCTCGGCTTGCCCGGCTGGCCAGAAGGCTAAATAGATTTCGGTCGAGTCAAGATCACTTAGTAGAGTAGCCGTAAATGTAAACAGCGCCGCAATGCCCAGTAAGATGATCACAAAGCCGCTTGCTGCCAGTATGTCGCGGCGAATCTCGAATGGTGTAATACCGCGATAATTAATTCCTACACCAAGGCCAATGAAAAATTGCGACACCATAATCATTTCTTGTGATGGGCGTTCGGTCAGTATGCCCGCCAAGCTTAGAGGTATTGATAACAATATTGGTCCGAGAACGGACGCGCCAAACAGACCCGCCCAAGATGCTAGTTTCCAACCTGTGATTCCTATGCCCAGTATGATCAACACGTGATAAAACGGTAGTTCACTAGCGGGCGGCCCAAGCGGGTGATTAAGGTTGGCTCCATAAAACCAGATTAGTATTAGCGGCGCGATAGTTACCATTAATAACAATCTGGTTGCGTGTATCAATGAAAGGCTTCGTGCGTTACCGCCGGCCTCCTCGCCAAACACGACCATATCTTGTAGTGCACCTGGCATTGCTGCGTAGTACGCGGTGGTTTTGTCATAGCCTAAAATATGTTGAAAATAATAAACACCCACAAATGCGATAACAACGATATACACCGGCACCAACAGTAGGGTGGGCGCTATTGAGGCGAATTGGCTGAGTAAACTCCAAGTGATGGATGCGCCGATCGCAACACCGAGCGTTGTTCGGCTTACGATAGACAATAGTGGTGTGCCTTCCAGTGGCACGCCCAAGGTGGCGGCTATTAGGCAGGCACTTAAAGAGCCAAACAGAAACGGTAGTGGTGCGCCAATCCAAAAAAGTAAACAGCCGGTTGCCAATGCTAAGGCAAGTGTGATGATTTGGTTTCTGGTAAGTAGCAGGCGTTTCATTGATTCATTGTATACAAAAGTATACAATTAGTCGAATGAATACAAACTCAGAAAATCCGGCCATAAAGGGTTCCAGTGGTTGAGCTTTTAATACTCACTGTATTCGCAACACTGACTTCATTACTAACAGCCATTGCTGGTTTAGGCGGCGGTATGTTACTGCTGGCTTTGATGGCGCAACTCTTCGCACCGTCAATTTTAATACCATTGCATGGTATCGCACAGTTTTTCTCTAATGCCAATCGAGGCTGGATACACCGTGGCAAGCTTGAGTGGTCATATCTAAAGCCCTTCGTGCTGGGTTCAATCATTGGCGCATTTGCGTTTGTCCCATTGGTGGTATTTGTTAATCCGACTGTTGGCGCTTTACTGGTGGGGTTCTTTATTCTACTAGTCACGTGGTTTCCGAAATGGCTCAATGCATCACGTTTGCCGTATATCGTCAGCGGCGCTTTAACCAGTGGCCTGGGTGTTCTGTTCGGTGCAACAGGCCCACTTGCCATGTCGGCTCACCCTAAAGCAAATTGGACTAAAGAGCAGATCGTTGGTAACCATGGCGCTGCCATGGCATTCCAGCATGGGATAAAAGTTGTGGCCTATCTTGTAGCGGGGGTGCAGTTGTATGAATACATTCCGCATATCGCCGCGTTGTTTGTCGGCGCTTGGCTCGGCACAATTATCGGTACAAAATTACTTAAAAAATTTACGGATGAACGTTTTAAGATAATGTTGAAATGGGTATTAACGATCTTAGCAGCGCGTTTGATCATACTCAACGCTTACTCCTTACTACAATAACCACAAGGTTTCGCTTATGAACAAGCGCTTACAAATTGCCTGTGCATCTCTCGAAGCGAAGCCACTCTTTTGTACTGACAAAAACGGTAAGCGATACGGATTTGAGCCCGAAGTTGCTGAACTTGTTTTCGGTGAAGCTGATGTCGGGTTCGATTGGGTGTTTTTACCTTGGAATGATTTTTTGCCGTCGGTGGCTGAGGGGCGCACCGATGGTGTGTGGTGCGGACAGGGGATAATCCCGGAACGTTTAGAGGTGGTGGATTTTACTGACCCCTACGCCATCTTTAATGAATCCGTTGTTATGCGCGCAGGCGAGGCAGTAGCAACACACGAAGGCTTAGCAGGCAAGCGTGTGGGTGCTATTGCGAACAGTACAAATATGCTGTTAGCCAAAACTTTTGACAAGGCCATATTGGTTGGTTTTGATGGCGCGTCTGACGATGTATTTGGTGACATGCTTAGTGCACTACGTTCCGGTAAAATCGATGCCGTAGTTGACGATGACGTTGCCTTGATTCCCATAGCCGAAACGCAGGATATTGATATGGCGTTTACCGTTGAAACTCGTAACCCATGGGGTATGGCTGTACGCAAAGGCAATGATGAACTAAGGGAGGTTGTCAACACGGCAGTCGCATCCTTAAAAAAGGATGGTCGTCTCGAATCGTG
>CALJAA010000022.1 GCA_938028465.1 uncultured Granulosicoccaceae bacterium
CATTATAGAGCTCTCCAAATTTATTAAAATATAACCCCGGTTTAATGTCCTGCTACCGGGTTTCTCACCTTTGCTTTGCTATGGATCTGTCGACATCAATCCAACGCGCGGCAATCCTCCATTTTCCAACCGACCTTAGCCGTATCGCCTTCGCGAAGTTGGCCAAGCTCACCTGAATTAGGAATTTTGACAATGAATTCACTGTCGCCGCATACGACCATACGTGTGCGGATGTGATCTCCGAGATAGATAAGTTCTTCAACTTTGCCTTCGAATACATTGTTGTATTCAGGCCCCGGGTTCAGTACAACACGCTCCGGCCTTATGGAAAGCGTGCTGGTACTACCTACGTCGCCGACATTAACCTTTAATGCATGTACCGAATGATTGTTGCCAACATCAACATGACAACTATCACCATCTACAGACGTTACTGATCCACGTAGTACGTTGTTCTCGCCAATAAACTGAGCAACAAAGGCGTTGTCCGGCTTTTCGTACAACGTGGCAGGCGCTGCCAATTGTTGTACTACACCATCATCAAATACCGCGATGCGGTTTGACATGGTCAGTGCCTCGCTTTGATCGTGCGTTACGTACAACACGGTGATGCCGAGGTTCTCATGTATATGTTTAATTTCGTACTGCATTTGTTCACGCAGATTTTTATCAAGCGCGCCGAGTGGCTCATCCATCAATACTACTTCTGGGTCAAACACTAGCGCTCGAGCTACTGCAACACGTTGTTGCTGACCACCAGAAAGTTGAGCAGGGCGCCTGCCACCAAAATCACCCAACTGCACCATATCGAGTGCTTTATTGACCTTAGCTTCAGTATCGGACTTGCTCATATTTCGCACTTGCAGTGGGAAGGCGAGGTTCTCGGCAACTGTCATGTGTGGAAACAAGGCGTAATTTTGAAACACCATGCCAATGCCGCGTTTATGCGGTGGCACATTGTTAATGGGTTGACCCTGTAAAAAGATTTCGCCGTGAGTAGCGGGCTCGAAACCTGCGAGCATCATTAGGCAAGTTGTTTTACCAGAGCCTGATGGGCCGAGCATGGTTAGGAATTCTCCCTTTTCCATATCAAGGTTGAATTTTTTAACAACTAGCGACACGCCGTCATAGCTTTTTTGTACGTCAACAAAACGGACTAACGGTTCTTCAGTATTAGACATTCGTAAAGGGGGCTCGAAATTCAAGGTTGAAGCAGTTCACGGAAAGGACATAATAACATATGGCACAAGTGTGACCCGCACCGAATTCGCCATTTGTAAGGCGATCAGGGGCTTTTTCGGGGCGGGATCGACACAATTTGAGCAGATTTAACCTTTGATAATCAGGTGTTCAGGCCCGTACGGGAATCCGGTAATGTTGTTATTGCCGTCGTCGGTGATAACGAGGATGTCGTGTTCACGGTAGCCGCCAGCGCCATTACGACCTTCTGGGATCGTGAGCATGGGCTCCATCGAAATCACCATGCCAGGTTCCAGCACCGTGTCGCAATCCTCACGTAGTTCCAAGCCTGCTTCGCGGCCATAATAATGGCACAGCACGCCAAAGGAGTGGCCATAACCAAATGAGCGATATTGCAGCAGTTGGTATTCTTCGTACATCGAGTTGAGCGCTTTGGCGATATCGCTGCACTTAGCACCAGGCACTAACAGCTCCTTACCTCGATCGTGCACCTGACAATTGACATCCCAGATGTGCAAGTTTTCGGTGTTAGCCGATTCAGAAAACAGCGTGCGCTCTAATGCGACGTAATAACCTGCCACCATTGGAAAGCAGTTAAGGCTAAGAATATCGCCTGCTTCAATTGCCTTACTCGTTACTGGGTTGTGTGCACCATCTGTATTTAAGCCAGATTGAAACCAAGTCCAGGTGTCTTGTAGCTCGCCGTCTGGCCAGCTCTTCGCGATTTCGCGAATCATCGTTTGTGTAGAGTGGAGGGCCACTTCGTGTTCGCCAACGCCCACGCCAATGGCGTCGACACACGCTGCACCACCAACATCAGCAATGCGTGCCATCTCAGTGATGTGAACGATCTCTTCATCCGATTTGATCATGCGCATCTGCATGGAGGCTTCCGCGATATCGACGAATTCCATTTGAGGAAAGTGGTGCTTGAGTAGTTCAAGCATATCCAGGTTGACGTGATCGAATTCGATACCTAAGCGCTTAACATTTTTAGTGAGCCCATCGATGGCGTGAAAGTAGTTGTCTTTTTGCCAATCGGTGTAGGTGACGTTACTGCCGAATGTGCGACGCCACGGTTGGCCGCCATCGATACCTGCACTGATACTGGTGGCGTTGTCGTGATCTAGTAGTAAACCGTATCGTCTACCAAACTGGCAATATAGAAAATCAGAGAGATAACAGATGTTGTGATACGACGTGAATAGTGCAGCATCAATGTTATTTGCGGTCATATAACCACGAACGGCATCTTGCCGGCGTTGCATTTCAGCGTCGCTAAAAGTCGGTTTAGCCTTGGCTCCGTTTCCTTGATAATCAACTAGTCGTTGGCGTTGCATCTGACAAATTCCACAGCATTTTTAAAGTACGCCATAGTTGTTTTTGTCAGCGGGCTTGTCAACGCGGGTGGCGCAGCTAATTAACTTACATCAGTATTCTGTCGCGTCTGTATAGCTTTGTCGCTAAGCGTAATAATAGAAGCCCAGCTAAGAGGGTGCCACCGACTGAAAGTAAGACATGCCATGAGTTGATATCGTCTTGTAGTACAACTTTTTCAAGTAGCTGGTATTGGCTGAGCATTGGTAGTGCCATACTCCAGGTACTAGCGCCAAGGCTAAAAAACTGTAGCAAAAAGAACGGCGCCATTGGCACAATCATCATTAAACCAAGGTAGGTTTGCGCTTCCTTGGTGCTTCTTGTGTAGGCCGAAACTGTAATTAGTGCAGCCGATAGAAACACGGTTAGTGGCGACACTAATAAGAATGCCTTAACTAGCGTGCTGCCATCAAATCGTAAGCCGCCGCTGATTAATTCAGTTGGAAAGAATTGGAAAAGGCCGTAGATGCTTATCACAGTTAAGCAACTGGACATCAACACAAAGCATAGCGTCGCCCCAAACTTGCCATAAACCACATCGGCTCTATCAAGTGGTAATGCCAGTAAGGGTTCTAGCGACATGCGCTCGCGTTCACCCGCCGTGGTATCGATAGCGAGATAAAAGCCGCCCATAATCATGGACATAATAAATAAGAAGGGCAGAATCGAGGCGATTAGCTGGCCACTACTGCCATCCTCTGATACATCAAACTCAGTTAGCTCAATGGATTTAAATACAGTGGGGTCGATTCCACGGTGTTGCATACGCAAGCTATTGATGGTGTTTTTATAGCCACCAATGAGGGCGTTGATTTTACGCGCTGCCCGGGTGGAGTCTTTATCGGCATCGTTCACGTACAGTGTTAACGGAGCAGGGTTGGCCTTACGCAGTTGCTCGCCAAATTCATCGGGTATTTCTAAAGCGATTTTTATTTTTCCGGAGCGTACTGCTGCTTCGACTTCCTCGGGCGCTGTTATCACGTCAACATTGTTGGAGTATAAATACGCTATAAGGTTGGGTGCTGCTTGCTCATTGACTACAGCAAGTTCAGTGACTTCATCAAAATCAATCGCGAACTGCTTGAAACTTGCCACCAGCGAACCACCAATAATCAGCGGCAGCAAGACGGGGCCAAACAACAGGGCATAAAAAAACGTTTGTCGATCACGAAGGTTATCGACAATCTCTTTGTACATGACAATGAGCGCCTTCATTCAGACACTCCGGTGAGCGCCGCACCGACGGGTGCCGCACCAACGGGTGCCGCACCAATCGCTTCAACAAATGCATCTTCTAAATCGTCAAAGCCAGTACGGCGGCGTATGCCATCTAAATCATCTTCAATAGCAATGGTGCCGTTGGCAATAATTGCAACACGATCGCACAGGGCAGCAACCTCTTGCATAATGTGGCTAGAAAAAACAATGCAATGCCCTTGATTAGCCAGCTCTCTAATAATTGCGCGCAGCCCACGAGTTGCCATCACATCTAAACCGTTGGTGGGCTCATCAAGCATGATCGTTTGGGGTTGGTGTACTAATGCTCTGGCCAGTGCCACTTTAGTGCGTTGCCCTTGTGAAAATCCAGTCGCCCGACGTTCAAGAAATTCTGTCATCTCTAATTGTTCGGCGAGTTCGTTTACTCGGGAATGTGCCTTCGCTTTATCAAGGCCACACAAGCGGGCGTAGTAGGTGATGTTCTCGCGAGCGCTAAGTCGAGGGTAGATGCCAGCGTTGTGTGGCATAAATCCAAGTTGTTGGCGCACCTTAAGTAAATCGTCTTTAATATCTAGGCCGTCGATAGTAGCGCTACCACTATCAGCCTGTATTAGGGTTGCCAGCATTCGTAGCGTCGTTGATTTACCTGCACCGTTAGGCCCCAGTAAACCGGTGACTGCGCCATCGGCCGCGGAGAACGATACGTCTTGTACCGCTTTAACTTGTTCGTGTTTGAACAAACCACTGCCGGGTTTAGTAAACGCTTTTTGTAATTGCTCGGCGTTTATCATGGCTTTGGCCCGTTGGCATCAATAAAAAAGGGCGGGGCCGTTAAACGTTTAAGGCAAGCTGTATCTAGTTGCTTAACATCACCTAGTTTAATAAACTGAGCCAGGATTGATGGCATACAACCAGAGGCTGCTTGCATATGTCCTTGATGTTCGTTAACGATGTGTTTGGCATTAGCAAGCTTGGCCATGGCACGCTCTGCGTACTCAGGTGGCGTTATTGGGTCAGCACTACCAGATAGCAACAAGGTAGGGACGGTTGATTCAACGGCTTGCTTAAAGTCATCATCGATCACGCCGGCTTCCCATTGCTCGCAGCTGATTTTAAATGCATCGATTAAATCAGCGCCCAAGTAGGTATCAGTGCTTTGTTCGCGGCCATCGTCAATATCGGTAAACGGCTCGTCCTCTGTGCAGACAACAGCTTGATGCATTCCGTTAGCAATTGAGTTTCCGATCGAACGCACTTGCAATTCAGCTTGGCGAGCAAACGGGGCAAGGTTATTGTTTTCGCTTGCATCGAAAAGCATGGATGGCAGAATCGCATTACCGTAGGCGCTGTAAGACATCAGCCTTAGCGTTACCGCCAAATGCTGATGATCAAAATCGAGTGTGCGTAATTGGCCAGAATTTAAATCCTCATACTGTACCGGTCGTGATTCCTTTTTAAGTGAACTAATCAACGCATTGGCTTTTGTGGCGAGACCAGGAAAGGCTTCGTTGCAACTGTTGTCGTTTTCACATCGTGCAAACATGGCATCCAGTGCACGCTCTGCCATCACAGCAATCTCGGGTCCCAGTGCTACTTCGGGTGCGACAACGGCATCCAAAATCAATGTGCGGACTTGATCAGGGAAGCGACGCAGATAGTGCAGCGCAACGCGAGAGCCGTAGGAGACGCCGTAAATATTCCATTGTTCAATACCCAATGCCTTACGGACGAGTTCCATATCTTGTACCGCAACGCTGGTGGTGAAAAAGCGATGGTCATATGGCAGACTTTCGCGGCATTCTTTTGCTTGTTGGCTAATGAGCTCTGGGTCAAATTCGAATAACGACGAATCGTCGTTTTCGCAAGTCAGTTTGTGTGATTCGCCGGTACCGCGCTGATCGATTAAATAGATATCGCGTTCCAACAGAATATGTCGAAATGCTGCGGCTACAGGAGGGAACGATTCAGTAGCCGATTGGCCGGGGCCACCAGCAATTAATGTAAATGGATCGCTCTGTGGTTTATTAGTACGTGCCGGTACCTTGGCGATGGTTAGCGTCAAGGTTTCGCCCGATGGGTTACTTGGGTCTAAGGGGACGGTCAGCTCACCACACAATGCGGGCAGTAAAGAGGCGCCGTCACCAATCGAACAGCGGCTAAATCCAAGGCTTTGGTTGGCAGAGAGCGCGAGCTGAGGCGTAATAGCGCCTAACAGGGCCAACATTGCTGCTGTGATTCTTATTTTCAAAGTCAATTTGCCGACGTCAATGTTGCGTAGAGGCGTAATAGTATCAAGTAGTTATAGCAATCCCCGCGCCACTGAT
>CALJAA010000023.1 GCA_938028465.1 uncultured Granulosicoccaceae bacterium
TGACCATTAGCGCAAGGGTTAATACGATGGTCGCACCAAGGCCCGATGCAAATTGCATGGCAACTGGGTGATCGATATTGGAGTAGGCGCGAGTGGTGGCGATGTAGCTGGCGTAAAACAAGGCCGAGCCCAGCGGTAAAAATGACGCCCAGCTGAAGGTATCAGAGCCGGGTTGAATGATTAACAATGCGCCGATAAAACCGGCCACTACCGCTATGCGTCGATGCCAGCCAACACTTTCACCTAACAACAATGCCGATATCATGGTGAGGATCATCGGTTGCACAAAGAAAATAGCAATAGCGTTTGCAAGCGGTAGGTATTGCAAGCTCCAGAAAAAGAATACAGTAGCGACGGCTAGCTGCACCCCTCTTACTGCATGAACCCATGGTTTCTCTATTTTTAAGCCACTCGGCCCTTTGATGATTAACAACACGGCGGCCATAATCAAAAATTGGAAAAAGAAGCGACCCCAAGTGATTTGGATTGGCGACATTGAAACAACCAAAAATTTGGCGATCGCATCCATCACCGGCACTATTGCAGTGCCGGTGACCATCATTAGTATTGCTGTGCGAAGCATTGCCGTGTTGCTGTTGTATCGATCGATTAAGGGGTAGTGTACCTATTCTCTTGCGCTTCCGATGGTATACGGTGTTGTTTCAGTAGCTCGGTTAATGGGCAATATTGTCTTATTTGGTGCTGCTGTGAGTGTTAATCAGTAAACTAGCGTTATTGTCTAATCAACTGGTTGATTTGCCTTATGGCTACGGAAGATTTCGCTGATCTACGGGGTAAGCTAGCGCTGGTAACCGGCGCATCGTCAGGCTTGGGTGCTCATTTTTCACGCGTGTTAGCAGCCAGAGGCTGTACCGTTTTATTGATGGCTAGGCGCCAGCAAGCACTTCAGGCTTTAGCCGATGAGATAACCGACGCTGGTGGCAAAGCGTTTGTATTTACTACCGACGTTACTGATCTACCAGCACTTAAAGCTAGCTTTGACAAAATGAAAACTGAGCATGGTGTGTTGGATATCGTCGTTAATAACGCTGGTATTGCACATGGCGCTGCGTTTCTTGAGGCCAGTGACGATGATACTGCCGAGGTGTTCGCGGTTAACCAAACCGCTGTTTGGCGAGTAGCTCAGTTGGCCTGTCAACAAATGCAGCAAGCGGGTAAGCGCGGCAGCGTTATTAACATTGCTTCAGTGTTGGGTGATCGGGTGGCCAAGGGTTTAGCCAGTTATGCCACCACTAAAGCTGCGGTCATACAAATGACTAAGGCAATGGCGCTGGAGATGGCTCAATACACGATAAGAGTTAACGCGATCGCCCCAGGCTACTGCCAAACAGAAATTAACAAAGATTACCTACAAAGCGATCAGGGGCAAGCAATGATTAAACGCAGCGTGCCGATGCGGCGCATTGCAAAACTTGAGGAGCTTGATGGGGTGTTGTTGTTACTGGCATCCCAGCAAGGCAGCTATATCACCGGTGCCACTATTCCAGTGGACGGTGGTTACCTGATAGGGTAGTAATAATCGGCATTGGCGCTAGCTTTGGCGCGCTTCAAATTGATCCCGCAAAGCACTCCACCAAACGGTAGTGCGTACACCAATACGATGAAACTGATGCAGCGGAAACGGTAACAGCGGTGATACAGGAACACCTAACTCCGCTCCATCACGCTGCAAGACCCATGTCGCCAGTTGCTTACCCATAGCGGTTGCCATTGCAACCCCACGGCCATTACAACCAAGGCCCGTTACCACACCCGGGGCAAGCTCGTTGATATGCGGTAGGTGATCCCGTGTTACGGCAATCCGCCCGCCCCAAAGGTATTCGATATTTAAGTCGGGGTGTTGTGGGAATACCGTGCGTAAGCCTGTTATTAAACGTTGTTTATCAGCAGCACCAGGGTTGTTAGGGTTGCTGCCTGCGCTACCAAACACCAATCGGTTGTCTGCCGTTTTACGAAAATAAAAAATAACGCGTCGAGTATCGGCAAACGTGTGTCGCTGGGGCAGTATCGAATCGAGTTGGCCTTGTGAGAGCGGCTGTGTAGCACCTTGAATACTCACTACTGGTACAACGGTTTCGCGCAAGCCTTTAAACAATTGATCAGTGTATCCGTTAGTGCACAACACAACCGTGTTGGCCGTGATATCACCGGTGGCGCAATGTAGTCTCCAGCTGTCACCACGACGCTCCATCGAATTGACTTTGCTATGGGTAAATATTTTAGCGCCAGCGTTTAGTGCTGCGCGGGCTAAACCCCGAGCATACGATAGCGGTTGAACGCTACCACCATGATCTGCTACCCAACCTACTTTATAGGCAGACGTGCCGCTCATTTGTTCGAGCTGAGATGGATCAAGCATGCGTATTGGTGTGCCCGTGGCCTGCCAGCCCTCAAACATTTTTTCAAATTGTGGGAGAACCGCTTTGCCGTGAGCTGCGCGTATCCAACCGTTTTGCTCGGCATCGCAATCAATATTGTGCTCACGTACTAAATCAAACAAACCATTGGCTGAGGAAATAGTGAAGTCTACGTAACGCTGCACTTGCTCGTGTTGCAATGGCAGTGACCAACGTTTCGCGATAGTGGCGGGTGTTTCGTGGCCGATCGGGTTGACTTGGCCGCCGTTTCTGCCTGATGCACCCCAACCAATATCACCTGCATCGACAACACAAACGGATACGCCCGCTTTTGCTAGCTCAAGGGCTGTGCGTAAACCAGAAAAGCCCGCGCCAACTATAACGGCATCAGTTGTGAGGGATTCGGTAAGAGGGGAGGTTGCAGGGCCGGGAACGGCCGTCGCGGCCCACAAGGAATCTGGTAGCGCAAGTTGAATGCTCATATCAAACTCCTCGTGGGCGACGCGTGTGGCGTTTAGCCTTTACCACGCCATGGGATTGTCTTGTCGATAACCCAGCGCATGATTAAATCAAACAACAAGCCTAACAAGCCCATGATTAGGATGGTCACCCAAATCAATTCGTAGTCAGACACTGTTCGAGCGATGTTTTCGATAAAGCCGACACCGGTAGTACCTGCCAACATTTCTGCCGCAACCAAGGTACCCCAACAAACACCAACCGATATACGAATACCAGTGAGTATTTCAGGCAGGGCGTTTGGCAAGATAACGTTACGCATAATCTGCCCATCGGTTGAACCTAGGGAGTGCGCTGCTCGGATCTTTGATAGCTGCGTACCAATGGCTCCGGTGCGAGCCGAGATAACCATGATCGCAAACGCCACCATAAAGAGTAGGAATATCTTACCGTCGTCTTGAATACCAAAAATGGTTAGGATCAACGGCGCCCACGCTAGCGGTGGTACTGGTCGATAAAGCTCAATGAGTGGATCAAAGAACGATTTAAAGAACTTCGATATACCCATAAACAAGCCCAGCGGTACACCCAGCAAGATGCCTAAGGTGAGCGCTGACAATACACGGAATAGTGAGTCCCAAATGTGGCCATCCAGCATGGGTATGTGGCCAAGATCAGTTTCACCTTGAGCAAAGGCCAACACCTTATCTTTTGTGTTTGGTGTAATCGTGCCATCAGGGCCATGGCTGGCGTAATCACCCGGGATCAGATCAGCAATCCAATCAGGCGTTAAAAAGCCAACAACATTTGAAACTGGCAACCACTTCCACCAAAGAAGAGTAAAGCCTCGGTAACCACCGCCGTTTTCTAGGTCAGGGTTAGCAAGCTTCATGAAAGTAGCAACAACATCGGTTGGTTTTGGTAACCACCGCGCAGACGTTTGCTCTGTGCATTGCGTTTTAGATTTTACAATGCCGTCGCCTGGTAAGAACAAAGCATCAACAAAACGTAAACCACCACGCGCTTTGTTTTGAGCATCGTCTAGTTTGGCGATTGCTGTGTTTACACCGCTAAGGGCTGCAGCTGGAAATATCGTGCCGTCATCCAAACGCTTAAAGATTCGTTCAACTGCTTTAACGTAGTCGTCACGAACTTTGGCAGTTTCTTCGTCAAATTCGCCTGCTTTACTAACGGCTTTAAGCGCTTTAATACGCCCGCCAATGCTCTCGATGAGCGTGTCATTGGCAGGTATGTGATTACGAATTTTATTAAACCGGCCTGTTATAGCCGCCGCTTCAACTGCCACTTCGTCAAACATCACGCCTTTTGGCGTCATTGGCAACACCGGGATCTCTACGTTAGACACACCCCATTTAGGTTGAGCTAGGGCTTCTTCCGTCGGTTTTAAGTCACCAGGGCCTGATGCAAGTCGATCCCCTAAACCGTTGAGCTCAGTTGAGAGAGCGACTAGCTCACCCGCAAGCTCAGGCTTCATGTTTGCCTCATTTGACGAGTTCGCGATCATCTGGTTGGTATCTTCAACAATAGATAACAACTCAGCTTGTTCTTCGTCAGTAAACGCTTTGCTAGGGATGGCTGTTTTTAGCGCTCTAAGTTGATCGGCATTTCGCGATACGAGTAACGTGGATTTGTAATAGCGCGAACCAATGGGTAGGGATGCCTTGATCGGCGACATTGCTGCTTCGATCTTGGCCACTTGGCACATCTCATTGGCAGCCATAGGGAAGAATGCTCGCCCAACACCCCAGGAGAAATAAAACCAAAGTAGTAGCAGGGCGGAAATGCCACAAACCGACCAATACCAACCACCTTTGGTGCGTTCTGGGTCACCAAATACGGCTTCCTTTTCTACTTCGCTTAGGCGTTTACGGCCAATGTAGATCGTTGAG
>CALJAA010000024.1 GCA_938028465.1 uncultured Granulosicoccaceae bacterium
CGTAGTCAAAGATACCCCCGAAGTGAATCAGTACGTTCGCGTAAATCTTCGATTTTTTGCAGGTGGGCGTTTATTTCGATCATGGGATGATTAGTGAAACTTTATTGCTGAATAGGGCAAAGTGTAGCGCATATCGCTTATGCGGGCTGAATATGCTGAACTTCTAACTGCAGATTTTCCGACCGGCGGTAACGATTAACCCCTAGGCGGTAAACCAGCTTGATGATTTCACCGCTTTGCCACTCATCGGCTTGGTTAAACGCAATGGCATCGATGGGGCTGGTATCGCTACCCGTGTCGTTATCACCAAAGCCACCTAGGGCGTTGGCCACAGGCTTTAGCTGCAGCTTCAGATGCCCAGTGCCCACTTCTTTGGCACTGACTACACAAAAATTCCCATCAAAAACAGGCGCTTCAAACCCCTGCCCCCAAGGCGCTAAACGTTCCAGCATCAGGGCATGCTGCAAATCTATTTCGTGGTCATCGAGTTCACCGTCGCTTAGCCATTCACGATTAGGGCGTTTGTCTTTTAACCAATTGCGCACTTCTTGCTCGAAGGCTTCAGCAAACTCAGCAAAGTATCGTCGCTCAATGGTTAGCCCGGCTGCCATCGCGTGCCCCCCAAATTTTTCGATACGATCGGGGTGCCGCGCTGCTATGCGCTCAAA
This sequence comes from uncultured Granulosicoccaceae bacterium, assembly GCA_938028465.1. Classification (GTDB taxonomy): domain Bacteria; phylum Pseudomonadota; class Gammaproteobacteria; order Granulosicoccales; family Granulosicoccaceae; genus Granulosicoccus. Next base: position 669 of record CALJAA010000024.1, read on the forward strand.
TACGTCACGAATATGAACACCGGGGATGGATCGCGCGGAGCCTTTGATCGCATTCTCACCATCCGCTGCAAAGATCACCACTGGCTTATGCTGCGCCTCTTTAATACGCCCAGCCAGAATTCCGATCACGCCCTGATGCCAATTTTCGTTAAATAACACCACTGAGAATCCATCGTTCTCTTGCGCATCAGTTAACGCATCCTCAGCCAACTGCTGTTCGGCTTCACTACGCATCGAGCGCTCGATGCTTCGACGCTGCTGGTTAAGTTGATCAAGCTCTTCTGCAAAGCTAACGGCCTGCGCCTTGTTTGTGGTGAGTAAGGTTTCAATACCACGGGTCATGTCATCTAGTCGGCCTGCTGCATTGATACGCGGCCCCAGTGCAAAGCCGATATCCATAGTAGATAAGGTTTCAGCATCGCGGCCCGCCTTTGCCAACAAGGCCAACACGCCTGGCCGTGTCACGCCACGGCGGATTCGTCGTATGCCTTGCTCGACCAAGGTTCGATTAATACTATCAAGCGGCACTACATCTGCAACCGTACCAATGGCAACGAGATCAAGAAACTCAGCAAGGTTAACTTTTTCAGTGAGCAGCCCTTCTGAATCCAATACTTGGCGTAAGGCCAGCAGCACGTAAAAGCACACACCTACGCCTGCCAGATTTTTACTAGGGAACGTTGAACCTGGAATGGACGGATTAATGATGGCCGTAGCACGCGGCAGCACTGCGGGCGGTAGATGATGGTCAGTGACGATAACATCTATGTTGAGCTCGTTAGCTCGCTCTACCCCTTCTACACTAGCAACACCATTATCAACGGTGACAATCAGATGAGGCTCACCACCTGCCAAGGCATCCACTATCGCTGGTGATAATCCGTAACCGTATTCAAAGCGATTAGGTACAAAGTAGCTGACATGTTGATAACCCAACGCTCTTAAGCCCAATACCGCAAGTGTTGTGCTGGTAGCACCATCGCAGTCGTAGTCACCAACCACCACGATGCGTTGCTGCTGTTGCCTTGCTAGCAGCAACCGCTGCGTTGCGATATCAATACCAAGCATGGAGTTTGGTTTGGGTAAGTTTGCCAACGAAAAATCAAGATCGCTTTTATCTACTACGCCTCGGGCCGCAAGTAAGCGATGCGCAAGAGCATTAGTGTGTAGAGGCTCTGCAAGGTTAGGTACTTCCCGCCGCTTGATAGCAGTAGCTGGTGTTATCGCCACTTTGAAAATACTCGTTTTAATGTTGCGCTCAAGCCAGTGGCTTGCTTGGATTCATACCGATTGCCATGACAATCATCAATATGAACGTTTGAGTGCTTCGTGTGTTGCTGCACTGCATTGATTGGTTGCAACACTTTTTCAATGATGTCTTCTCGTGCGTCGATAAACCGATCGTAATCATTAGCAAGCCACGCCTGCTGCAATCGTGTATCCACTATCAATAATTCACTCGCACTGTCATGCTGAGCTTGAGTAGTTTGCTCAATGGTGGTGGCGATATCGGTACCCGCTAACGGCATACAGTTTATAGTCAGAAGGCTAGCTAAACCTTGTGTAAAGGAGTCATCCGAATACAGCGATACCCGCGATGCCGACGTTGGTTTTGAAAACACTGCCCCTCCAAAACACCAAATACTATTTACCGATCTCAAACCCCGTTGCTGGCGGCTAATATTTACCGGGTGCTCGTGCAATAGCATTTGCGCTTCGGTGAGTAATTGACGCCACTGAGCGGCATCAATTGATCGCGGCAATGCATCCGCCATGGATCGATACGCCAACAGAGCAGGTGGTAAGCAATCTAACGCTGTGGCATCTTGCCCGGTTAGCTGCCAATCAATTTCCGAATGTGCAGTCACATAGATACTATCTGGATTCCACAGCTCATTTAATGTGGCGACCAGCGATTCAGATTCCTCGGTTGTCAGCGATAAACACTCGGCGGGCAGCAGGCGTGCATCATCATGACTGGCCTCCAAGTGAACCGGCTGCACACAAACCTGATGCTCAGCCTGAGTGTCAACATATAGGCAGTTTGCAATCGGCAACACATCACCTTTTTTTATTGGGTATCCGAGCGATTCTAGAATCACTTTTTCGTAAGGATTTACCATGAATTGCTGCACAGTTGATCCGGCAAACCAAGGGCTCACGGCTTGCACATCAATGGCCGCCCCATCCGGCATATGATCTGCAAATATACAGGGGAGTAATAACTGGACTTTCACGATGTTAAGCGCTGCTCATTAATCCGCTGCATAGGTAGATATCCCTTATAGACGCGGGAACTCTGTATGATCTTCGTACTCATATCAGCTAGCTTACGTTAATCGATTAGGGCACGTCACAAATGCGGAATAGAATAATACTAGTTGGGGTCATAGCAGTGCTTATCGCGCTGTTTTTTTACTTTGACCTAGGCCAGTACGTGAGCCTCGAGTCGCTTAAAGCTCGTCAAGCCCAATTGGATGCATTCAACCAAGAAAACCCTTGGACCTTGATGGCCTCCTACTTCGTTCTCTATGTTGTGGTCGCTGGCTTGTCATTACCCGGCGCGGTGATCTTCACCCTGGCTGGTGGTGCGATATTTGGTTTAGCAAAAGGCTTGTTGTTGGTATCGTTTGCATCATCCATCGGTGCGACATTTGCTTTCTTAGCAGCGCGTTATCTATTCCGTGATGCGATACAAAAGAAGTTTGGCGATAAGCTAGCAGGCATAAACGATAACATCGAAAAAGATGGTGCATTTTACTTATTCACTATTCGCCTAGTGCCGGTATTCCCATTCTTTTTGGTCAATCTAGTAATGGGTTTAACCAAAATTAAGACGGGTGTGTTTTATATCGTTAGCCAATTAGGTATGTTGGCGGGCACAGCAGTGTTTGTAAACGCCGGTACTCAGCTTGCGCAAATCGATAGCCTGGCTGGCATTCTTTCTCCCAAGTTAATCGCCTCTTTTGCATTACTGGGTATTTTTCCGCTAGTGGCCAAGAAGTTGGTCGACTTACTCAAAAACAAAAAAACACAGGAAACTAACTAATGTTTGGATCCAACAAGGTATACGAAGGCTTTGATAAACCGAAGAAGTTTGATCGGGATATCGTGGTACTCGGTGCAGGCTCCGGCGGCTTAGTTTCGGCCTATATTGGTGCTGCGGTTAAAGCCAAGGTTTCGCTGATTGAGCGTCACCAAATGGGTGGCGATTGCCTTAACACCGGTTGCGTGCCTTCAAAGGCATTGATTCGTACAGCTAAACTAATGAATCAAATCAAATACAGTGAAAAATACGGAATCGAATCTGCCAGCGGAGAAATCAATTTTGCCAAAACGATGGAGCGCGTGCACAACGTTGTTAAAACAATCGAGCCTCATGATTCGGTTGAACGTTACACCGGCTTAGGTGTTGATGTGATCGAAGGCGAAGGCAAGATCACTTCCCCTTGGACTGTTGAGGTAAATGGCAAGACACTCACCACTCGCAACATTATCGTGGCTACAGGTGCCTCACCGTTTGTACCACCGATACCCGGCCTCGACAAAATTAACTATTTAACGTCAGATAACTTATGGGATCTGAAAGAACTGCCTAAGCGCCTGGTCGTACTCGGTGGCGGCCCCATCGGCAGTGAGCTAGCACAAGCCTTTAAACGCTTGGGTAGCGACGTGTGGCAGGTGGAAATGTTTGACCGGATAATGAACCGAGAAGATCCTGAAATCGCTGACATGGTAACGGAGAAATTTATCGCCGATGGCATAAACGTGATGGTCAATACAAAGGCCGTTGGGGTTGAAACTAATGCCTCAGGTGAAAAAGAACTCATCTGCGAACAAGGTGATGAAAAAATACGCATTGCGTTTGACGAGATTATCGTTGCCGTTGGCCGTAAGCCACGCTCTACTGGCTTCGGATTAGAAGAGCTGGAAATCCCACTTAATCGCAATGGCACTATCGAAGTGAATGCGTACCTGCAAACCAAGTTTCCAAACATCTACGCCGTTGGAGATGTAGCCGGACCCTTCCAATTTACGCATGTCGCGGCACATCAAGCCTGGTACGCAGCGGTCAATTCTTTGTTCGGTATGTTCAAAAAATTCAAAGCCGATTATCGAGTTATCCCTTGGGCAACCTTTACTGACCCAGAAGTAGCACGAGTTGGATTGAACGAAACCGATGCAAAAGAGAAGAATATCCCATATGAAGTTACTACCTACGACATAGACGACCTTGATCGCGCCATTGCCGATAGCAGTAACTTTGGTGTTGTTAAAGTACTTACGAAACCCGGTAAAGATAAAATACTGGGTGTCACCATTGTTGGAGAACATGCCGGTGACTTGATAGCCGAATATGTCATGGCCATGAAATACGGCATAGGGCTAAACAAGGTGCTTGGCACAATCCATATTTATCCAACCTTGGCCGAATCTAACAAATATGTCGCTGGCGAATGGAAACGCGCACATCAACCGCACGGATTACTTAAGTGGGTTGAGCGTTTTCACACATGGCGACGAGGATAATGAAACGCCATGCCCGACAACAACACCGCTACTGATAAAACCGGATCTTGCCTATGTGGCAAGGTCAAAATACATGTTGCTAAATACAATCGCGACGTTGTAGGTTGCCACTGTCAGCAATGCCGAAAGCAAACAGGCCATATGGTTGCAGCGTTCAACGTGTTGGACAGCGACTTAACCATCACCGGCGAAGATAATCTCAAATGGTATGCCGCATCAGACGATGCTAAACGCGGCTTTTGTGATACCTGCGGGTCGATGTTGATCTGGAAGAGTAATGGCGCTGACAACACATCCTTGATGGCTGGTTGCATGGATAGCCCCACGAACCTAAAGCTGGTTGGTCATATCTTCACGGCAGACAAAGGTGATTACTATGAGCTTGATGATGGTTTGCCCCAGCATGAAGGTACGGGCGGTATTATTTAGTGTTGTTGACTCTGGGTGATGAGCCGGCTTCAGTGGTTGACGTGGATTCCCGCTTTCGCGGGAATGACATTAGCTAGATTGGCTGTTCGCGGGGCTTGAGGTGGATTCCCGCCTTCGCGGGAATGACAGTTACTTACTGAGCGGGAATGACTAAACGTCTACTAGCTCTGGCATTCCAACGTGGTAGCCTTGCGCAAAATCAATGCCGATATCACGCACTGCATTTAGTAGCCGCGGGGTTTCGATAAACTCTGCCACGGTGCGCTTACCCATTGATTTACTAATTTCATTGATTGATTTAACCAAGGTGAAATCGGTTGGATCACTGAGTATATCCTTAACTAACAATCCATCGATCTTAAGAAAATCAATCGGTAACTTACGCAGGTAGGCAAACGACGACAAACCTGAACCAAAGTCGTCGATAGTGAATCGGCAACCTATCTCACTTAGCGTGTGCATAAATTTAGAGGCAGCGGACAAATTAGCAATAGTGGTGGTTTCGGTTAGCTCAAAGCATATTTTTTCGGGTGGTATGCCACTATCGGTAATTTTTTGCACGTAAAGATCAGCATTTTCTGGCGTTGCGAACGTGCCGCTAGCAAGATTAAGCGACACATGTCGGATACTATGCTGGAGCTGTTGATTTGCCGTAAGCCATTGCAAGGTAAGTTCTAGTGCACGATGATCAAGGGCAGCAGATAAACCATAGCGTTCAGCCGAAGGTAAAAACGAACGTGGATTTATGAGCTCGCCGGATTCAGTTTGTAAACGCAGCAGCATCTCAAAACGTAGTCCATCAGGTTCGTTATGCAGTGGCATGATTTTTTGACAAGCCACACGCATGCGATTGGTTTCAAGCGCCGAGTTAATCTCTTCAACCCAATGCGTAGGCACCTTGCGATTACTAGTATTACCATCGCCTTCGCGATACACCACCACACGGTTACGCCCTTCGTTTTTTGCTAGATAGCATGCAGAGTCAGCCGCACTGAACATGGCCTTAAGATTTTCCCAGCGATCATCAGCAACCACTAAACCCACACTTACGCCAACAGTAAAGCGATTTTCTTTCCATAAAAATTCGTAGTTTTCTACTTCGTGACGAATCTGATTAGCAAGTTTTAGTGCAGCAGGCACGCTGCAGTTATACAAGAACACACCAAACTCATCACCACCTAAACGAGCCAACACATCACTCTTGCGTACCAAACTATCAAACAACTGAGATAGTTGACGAAGCAACTCATCCCCTGCTTCATGGCCACAGGTATCATTCACGATTTTAAAGCTGTCGAGATCCATAAAACACAAGGCGTGCGCACGGCGATTAGTACGCGCTTCTGTGAGCGCCTTATCAACCAAGGTTTCAAAGTGGCGACGATTAACTAAACCGGTTAGCGAATCATGATGCGCATGAAATGCTAAGGTTTCCGCTTGGCGCACAGCAGCGGTTACATCGCCACCCGTGCCGCGATAACCTAAAAACTCACGATCACGGTTAAACAATGGAATGCCGCTATAACGGATTACTTTGGTCTCTCCTCCCACAGCCCAACGAAACTCAAAGTCACGAAACGGTTGGTGATCTGACAAGTGTTGTAAATGTTCTGACCAATGCTCGCTGTCATTAACGTTAGAGGGATGCTCTAACAACTGGCGGTGATTTCGGCCAACTAAATGCTCGCGCGGTATGCCTAACACTTGCTCTAAATCATCTGTCACGAATCGAAATGTTAAGTTTTTATCTAATTCCCAGAAAAAGTCAGCACCCGCGTGTGCAAAGTGGCGATAACGTTGTTCGCTACTACGAAGCGCTAATAGCTCTGCCGGCACGTCAGCACTCGGACCATGACTGTCGCCACTCAGGCCAACCATGTCGGCCACACTCATATTACGTTGAGATTGATTACTACTGCTTTGCATTGCTACATCAACAAATGACATCAACACAGCACGGGATGAACCCCACTGCACATGCGTGACTCGTGCAATTAATCTAACCGGTTTGCCATCTCTTGCAGTGGCAGAAACAGTTAAGCGTGCACCGGCGTTGCCGGGCTCAGCCTCGGTGGTTTCGATTGCAGCCGTGTTAATGCGTGCCAACACGGCATCACTAAATAGGTCACGGATAATGGCTTTGTCTGTTAATGATTGCGCACTGGAGAAACCCAGCGCTTTGGCGGCATTGCCATTGGCGAATAAAATATCGTTTTTGCCAAAAATCAGGCTGCCCTGTATGCCATCGTTAACCAGTGTTTGATAGTCGATTGTGACAGCGGAACGTGGGGGTGTAACGCTGGGCCCACCAATAAGGCGTATATCAATGCCTCTCACTTGCCGATTAGCGGTAAGTACCGGTGTACGCACGATCATCGCGGCCGTTTTGGTAGGCCCAAGCTCAATGGCGCTGATATCAGCCTGAGCGGAATACATGGCTTGGCTATCTAATACCAGCTGCTCGCGAGCGTCTTCTGTAGGTAACAGCTCAAAATCGGTGCGGCCAATAACATCATCTGGAGATTCAAAGCCCAAGCTTTGGGCGAAGGCCATCGAACAGGCCCTGTAAACCAGGTGCTCATCTTTCAAAGCGACGCGGTCGCTTGGTTGTCCAAGCAAATCAGATTTACTGAGCATGCGCATAAAAGCCGGCACTCAAAGGAGGAGTCAGAGAGCTGTTAAGTATAGTCTAAGCCAAATAAATGACAAAGCACAGTTGGCCTTTATGAGACACCCGAGCATCGATGGCTTCACCATCACTTGTGGCAGCCGCGACACACGTCTCAAATGCCGCTACAGCAGCCATCACATACTGCGCCGGTATTGACCACCTACGGCAAACAGCTCATCGGTTAACTGGCCAAGAGAGCAGGTTTCGGCAGCATCAATTAGGGCTGCAAACACATTGTCGCCATTGATGGCAGCTTGCCGCACGCGCTGCAGCGCAGCGGGCGCCTCAGCCTGATGGCGTTGCTGGAAATCAGCCAATCGATCAATCTGGTCTTGTTTTTCGGCATCGTTGGAGCGAGCCAGCTCAATGGTTGGCGGCTCTTCAGGTGTTTCTGGCAAGAATGTGTTGACGCCAATGATCGGTAGCGAGCCATCATGCTTGCGATGCTCGTACAACATCGATTCATCTTGAATTTTGCCGCGTTGATAACCGGTCTCCATAGCGCCCAATACACCGCCACGTTCGGCAATCCGTTCGAACTCCTGCAGTACGGCTTCTTCTACGAGATCCGTTAACTCGTCGATCACGAAGCTACCTTGGTTGGGGTTTTCGTTTTTGGCTAAGCCCCACTCTCGATTAATAACTAGCTGTATCGCCACCGCTCGACGTACTGATTCATCAGTGGGTGTGGTGATCGCTTCATCATAGGCATTGGTGTGCAACGAATTACAGTTGTCATAAACGGCTATCAGCGCTTGCAGAGTGGTGCGAATATCGTTGAACGCCATTTCTTGTGCGTGCAATGACCGCCCGCTTGTTTGGATATGGTATTTGAGCTTTTGGCTACGCTCACTTGCACCGTAGCGCTCACGCATCGCTACTGCCCAGATGCGTCGCGCAACCCTTCCCATCACCGTGTATTCAGGGTCCATACCGTTACTAAAGAAAAATGATAAATTAGGCGCGAAGTCATCAATATGCATACCGCGAGCTAGATAACTTTCGACGTAGGTAAAACCATTAGCCAAGGTAAAAGCTAACTGACTAATTGGATTAGCACCGGCCTCGGCTATGTGATAACCCGAAATCGATACCGAATAAAAATTACGGACCTCATTATCAATAAACCACTGCTGAATATCAGCCATCATTTTTAAGCTGAACTCAGTTGAAAAAATGCAGGTATTTTGACCTTGGTCTTCTTTTAAGATATCAGCTTGTACTGTGCCACGTACCTGCTTATAAGTACCGGCCTTCAGATCACTCAGTTCAGCAGCATCGGGGGCTCGCTTGTTTTCATCGGTAAAGGTTTCGATCTTTTGTCGCACCGCTGCAATAAAGTAAAACGCCAAGATGGTAGGCGCTGGGCCATTGATCGTCATGGAAACTGATGTTGCTGGGTCACACAGATCAAAGCCTGCATACAAGGCTTGCATATCTTCCACTGTTGCGATGGACACACCTGAGTTACCGACCTTGCCATAGATATCAGGGCGCACTGCTGGATCGTTGCCATACAACGTGACCGAATCAAATGCTGTAGACAATCGCTTTGCCGGCGCATGCGATGAGAGTTTTTTAAATCGTTTGTTGGTTCTGTGCGGGCCACCTTCGCCAGCGAACATACGGGTTGGGTCTTCACCTGCACGCTTAAATGGAAACACGCCAGCCGTAAACGGGAAATAACCCGGTAGGTTTTCACGCATCAACCACGTAAGCAAATCACCGTTGTCCGAGTACTTTGGTAGCGACACCTTAGGGATGCGAGTACCCGACAGCGACTCACTACAGAGTGATTGCTCGCGGCTTACTCCTCGCGTTTCCGTGCTTATGGCGTCTTGTCGATATTGCTCAGCCAATGCAGGCCAGCTTTTTAATAGCTCATTTGATTCTGCCAACAATGCCGTTTGTTTTTGTTCGAGCATTGCGCTTAACGCAGTAGGTGCATCAGATGCCGCACCGTGCCTATCGCTTTGCACCATATCGATTGAGGCTTGTAGTTGCTGGCATTGGCGCGCGATGCCCGCCTGTTGCTCTGCTAACAAGTGAAACTCCCGAATCGATTCACTAATCTCTGCCAAGTAGCGTTGCCGCTTGGCTGGGACGATACTCGTTTTAGACGTACTCGCACTCACGTTAACCTGCGGCAAATCACCCGCACCTACTTGCAAACCCTTTTCAACTAGCTGTGCTTTAACGGCTTGGTATAGAGCTGTAACGCCATCGTCATTGAACATTGAGGCTACCGTGCCGTATACCGGCATGGTGTCAGCTGATTCAGAAAACGCAGTACGATTGCGCTGCACTTGTTTGCGCACATCACGCAAAGCATCTTCGCCGCCCTTGCGTTCAAACTTATTTATGCATACCACATCGGCAAAATCGAGCATATCGATTTTCTCTAGTTGGCTGGCCGCACCAAACTCGGGGGTCATGACATACAACGACACATCACTGATAGACACAATGCCAGCATCGCCCTGCCCAATGCCGGGTGTTTCTACAATAATTAAATCAACGCCGGCTGATCGGCACGCGGCAATCATTAGCGGTAACGACTCGGGCACTTCACCTTGCGCATCACGCGTGGCTAAGGAGCGCATAAAAATACGCTCATGGTTGATGGCGTTCATACGGATACGATCACCAAGCAATGCTCCACCTGTTTTGCGACGTGATGGATCAATCGCTAACAACGCCACCGACAAACCATCTGCTTGATCCAAGCGTAAGCGCCTGATCAACTCATCAGTAACCGAAGACTTACCCGCACCGCCAGTACCGGTGATGCCTAATACTGGCGCTTTGGCCTCACTTGCATTTTTTATTAAGCGTTGCGCCTCGGCATCAGTAATATGATCGTTTTCAATGCGGCTGAGTAGTTTTGCTAATGTGCCGTGTTGCTGATGATCAAACTCTTTGTGGGCACGCGGTTCAAGCGGCAAGGCTTCTTTAGGCGGCGATGACCAATGCTCCCGCGCTTTGTTGATCATGTGATCAATCATGCCTTGCAAACCCATCGACTGCCCATCCTGAACAGAATAGATGTGCTCCACACCGTAGCCATGCAGTTGATCAATTTCGTCAGCAACGATAACTCCACCACCACCACCGAACACACGAATATCATCAGCGCCACGCTCACGTAGCGAATCAATCATGTATTGGAAAAATTCAACATGACCACCTTGGTAACTACTAATGGCAATACCGTGAGCATCTTCTTGTATTGCCGCATCAACGATTTCAGCAACGGAGCGGTTATGCCCAAGATGGATGACTTCAACACCCGCTGCTTGCAACATGCGCCGCATAATATTAATGGATGCGTCATGGCCATCAAATAAACTGGCAGCGGTGACGAAGCGCAAGTGCTTGGGCTCTAGAGCGTTGGAAATACTGGCAGCCGGTCTGGACATAATCACCTCACAACAATTAACTCATTGTGCTTGACGTTTACGTTAACGTCAACTTATGCTGGGTAGATGAACCAATCAAATCAAGACATCAGCTACTCCATCGCCGAATTGGCGAAAGAGTTCGACATCACCACCCGCACTATTCGCTTTTACGAGGATAAGCACTTGCTAAAGCCTGCGCGCCGCGGCCAGCAACGCGTGTATTCGCGCGCCGACCGCACTCGGCTTAAATTAGTACTGCGTGGCAAACGCTTGGGCTGGCCTTTAGATGATATTCGCGAGATGATCCACATGTACGATGCACCAGGTGGTGAAGAAAAACAATTGCGCGTCATGATCGACAAAATCAAAACAAGTCGCGAAACACTGTTGCGACAGCAAGAAGATATAACACTCGCTCTTAGCGAGTTTGATGACATACAACTGCGATGTGAAACTCAGCTGTCATCACTGCAAATATCGAATCTAACCGGCACCTAAACACGAGCATCCTTATGACAGCAAACAACGCAGATCCAATCGTCATCGTCAATGGTTCACGAACACCGATGGGCGGATTCCAAGGAGTGTTATCAGATGTTGGCGCACCCGCGCTTGGTACACATAGCATTGTGGGTGCACTAGAAAAGTCAGGCGTCAAACCCGAAGACATAGACGAAGTGATAATGGGCTGCGTACTACCAGCAGGTTTAGGCCAAGCACCGGCGCGACAAGCATCGATTGGCGCCGGCATTCCTCTATCAACTCACTGCACCACCATCAATAAAATGTGTGGCTCTGGGATGAAGGCTGTAATGCTAGCGCACGACTTACTCACTGCAGGCAGCGTTAACACCATGGTGGCAGGTGGTTTAGAAAGCATGAGCAACGCCCCTTACCTACTACCCAAAGTACGTGATGGCTTACGCATGGGTCACGGCGAAGTAAAAGATCACATGTTTATCGATGGCCTTGAGGATGTGTTTGAGCCTGGCCGACTAATGGGTAGCTTTGCAGAGCAAACAGCCACGAAGTATCAATTTACTCGTGAGGCACAAGATGCCTTCGCCATTACCTCGTTAGAGCGTGCAAATAAAGCGATTAGTGACTGCACCTTTGCAAAAGAAATCACGCCAGTCACATTTAAGACTCGCAAGGGTGACGTGGTGGTATCAGCTGATGAGCAGCCACCGAAGGCAAACATCGAACGCATCCCCACCCTGCGCCCCGCTTTTGAAAAAGACGGTACCGTCACAGCGGCCAACTCAAGCTCAATTTCAGATGGCGCAGCAGCCGTTGTGATGATGCGTGAATCAGAAGCCGAAAAGCGCGGCCTTAAACCAGTAGCCCGAATTTTGGCGCACAGTAGCCATGCGCATGAGCCAGCCTGGTTCACTACAGCTCCCGTTAACGCAATGGAAAAACTACTGGCAAAGCTCGACAAAAAAGCAACCGACATTGATCTATACGAAATCAATGAGGCCTTCGCTGTGGTGACCATGGCTGCCATGCAGGATCTTGGGCTTGATCACGAAAAGGTAAACGTGCATGGCGGCGCCTGCGCGCTTGGCCACCCGGTGGGTGCGTCAGGCACTCGCATCATCATCACCCTAATCAATGCGCTACAAAAATATGATCTTAAAACCGGCGTAGCATCACTTTGTATTGGCGGCGGTGAAGCCACAGCCGTTGCGATTGAGCGGATCACATAATGCAGCTTAGCGATGAGCAGCAGTTAATACGTAATACGGCGCGTGAGTTTGCAGCCAATGAACTAGCACCAACAGCCGCTGCACGAGATGAAGCCGCAAGCTTCCCTGCCGATGCTATTAAACAGATGGGCGATCTTGGTTTATTGGGGATGCTCGTACCGGAAACTTACAACGGCGTAAACGCTGACCACGTAGCCTTTGCTTTAGCCTTAGAAGAAATCGCCGCAGGCGATGGGGCTTGCTCAACCATTATGAGCGTGCACAATTCGGTTGGCTGTGTGCCGATTTTAAATTTTGGCAGTGATGCGCAAAAACAACGTTGGCTGCCTGATATGGCAACAGGCAAGCTACTTGGCGCATTTGCTTTAACAGAACCCGGCGCTGGTTCGGATGCAAGTGCCATTACGACAAAAGCAGAAGCTACCCCCAATGGTTACCGCTTAAATGGCGTCAAGCAATTTATCACCTCAGGCAAAAACGCCGACGTGTGTATTACGTTTGCGCGAACTAGCGAAGGCAAAAAAGGCATCTCGGCTTTCATCGTTGATACCAACACACCGGGTTATGTTGTTAGCCGCGTTGAACAGAAGCACGGGCAGCGTAGCTCAGAAACCTGCCAGATTACATTCGATAATTTAGAACTATCAACAGACAACCTTCTAGGTGCAGAGGGCGATGGCTATCGCATCGCGCTTAACAACCTTGAAGGTGGGCGTATTGGTATTGGTGCACAGGCCGTGGGCATGGCAAAAGCTGCCTACAACCACGCGCTCGAATACGCCAAAACGCGTTCAGCTTTTGGCGCAACAATTATAAACCATCAGGCAATCGCTTTTAAGCTGGCAGATATGGTGACGCAAATTGAAGCTGCTCGATTGATGGTACTCAACGCAGCCCAGCTACGTGATGCCGGTAAGCCCTGCTTGATGGAGGCGTCGATGGCAAAACTATTTGCAAGCGAAATGGCTGAAAAGGTTTGTTCAGGCGCAATACAAATTCACGGTGGCTACGGCTACTTAAGAGACTACCCCGTCGAACGTATCGCACGTGATGTGCGAGTATGCCAACTTTACGAAGGCACCTCTGAGATCCAACGCTTGGTGATCAGCCGCAACCTCGAGGCACAATAATGACAAACAAAATCGATTACTATTTTGACTTCTCATCCCCATACGGTTATTTGGGTAGTAAACGCATAGAGACAATCGCCGGCAAACATAAGCTTGCGATCAATTGGCACCCAATATTATTGGGAGCTGTGTTTAAGGTGTCAGGCCAAGCCCCTTTAACCACATTCCCTTTAAAAGGTGAATACGCCTTAATGGACTTTGAGCGATCCGCTAGGGAACATGGCATTCCCTACCAGGCGCCAAAAACGTTTCCAATTGCGGCAGTCGCTGCCAGCCGCGCCTATTATTGGATAAACGAAAATCCTGATACGGCTATCGCTGCCAAAGCAACCGACTTTGTACATGCAGTATTTGAAGCCTATTATACTAAACAGCAAAATATTTCGAAGCCTGAGGTGTTAACGGCCATTGTTAATGCATTAGGCTTGGATTCCAATACGCTTGCCGAAGCGTTGGGGCAACAGCCGGTTAAAGACAGATTAAAAAAGGCTGTTGACGATGCCATCGCTAGAGGCGTATTCGGCTCCCCCATGATGTACTACGGCGATGAGCCCTTTTGGGGTAGTGATCGAATAGATCAACTTGAAAACTGGATAGAGAAAGGCGGATGGTAAACCCAATAAAAGCACGCGAAGCAAAATCACGCAGCCTAGCTTGGCTCGGCTTGTTGTTGCAGGTGTTTGGCGTGATGTTCGGCATCACTGCCCTGATCGGCATGTTGATCAGCGCAACAAAGTTGAAAGAAACCGAAGGCTCGATATACCACTCCCATCTAAAATGGCAGATCGTCACGTTCTGGCTTGGTGCCATTGCTGCTATTGGCAGTTACGTCATCTATTCCAAAACCGGGGCAACGTGGCCAATGATCTTGGCCGGCATGTTTATCTTGTATCGCCTGCTCACGAGCTTTTTCATGCTAATCGAAAAACAAGCCATCAAGCGCTGGATATAAATCGACATGACCAATACGGATAAATGGCGGACCACCAGTGACAGCAAAGGCGTCTACACGCTTACCATCACGCGCGAAAAACAGCGTAACGCCCTTGATTTAGAGTTAATCCTCGGCATTACTGATGCCGTGATCAATCTACCTAACGATTGCCGTGTGTTTGTGTTGGCATCGGTAGGCAATATTTTTTGTGCTGGTGCCGATATCAATTGGATGAAAGATTCAGCTAAGTTATCGGCTGAACAAAACCAAGCTGACGCCCATGCCTTTGCCACCATGCTTAAAACACTGGATCAACTACCTCACCCAACGATTGCACGTGTACAAGGCGCAGCACTAGGTGGCGGCGTAGGCATTATCAGTTGCTGCGATGTGGTCGTAGCCGCCGAGCAAGCTGTGTTTGCCTTATCAGAAGTGCGATTGGGTATCATCCCCGCCACAATCAGCCCTTATGTTATCGAAGCCATCGGCCCGCGCGCAGCACGCCGGTATTTTCAGAGCGCAGAAAAATTTGATGCACAACGTGCTTACGATATTGGCTTGGTAAGTGAAGTATGCGAGCTGGATGCGCTAGACGATGCTGTTGAAAATATTACCAACGCCATGCTGCAGTGCGGGCCTTATGCGCAAGGCCAGGCAAAAAAGCTGGTACGTGATATTTCAACCCAAGGGCACAAACCTGAAGTGATTGAATCGCTAGGTGATCGGCTTGCGGCAATCCGCACCGGTGAAGAAGCACAAGAAGGGTTTAGTGCATTTTTGGATAAGCGTAAGCCTAGTTGGATAACTGATTAGCTAACAGCCTTTAGATATAATACGATCGCTCACGACTTTCTAGCATCGCGCCTCTTACTCATAGACTCAGCAAACTCCTTCTCAGTACTCCTAATCAACGGCCTGTAAACATATCTCAATATCCAACCAGGCACCCACCTACCCCGCTCTTCCTTTGCCACTCGCGCACGTGGATGATCGAGAAATGCGTTCAAGCCACGCTTTAACTTAGGCATGGTGGTGTAAAACTCGATTCGCTTTAAGTGCTTTAGGTTTTTGTATCCGTAATGCTCTGGCGCGACTAACCGCAATGGCGATCCATGTTCGATACTTAAAGGCTCATTGTTTAATGTATCGGCCAACAGCACACTTTCGTTTAAGCAATCTTCTAGTGGTAATGAAGTTTTGTAACCGTCTTGTGCGCAAAATACGGCACCGGCTAGCTGGGTGTTTTCGTTGAGCCGTGGTTTTATATGATGATTAAAAAAATCCACAAGCTTAACGCCGCTCCAAACCGCGTCAGGGTAAGTCCATGTTGTGACGCAATGAAAGTCCGCTTGCAAGGTTGCTCGCGGTAAACCAGCATGCGCATCCTCTATTTCGATTGTAACACCACGATTTATTTCAATTACGATTGCAAGCGTATCAGTATTTTTAGGAAATCTATTAGCGTAAGCGGATAACCCAAAGCGTGGAAAACTATCTCTTATCTTCTGACCAGGAGGAATCATTTCAATCTCCATTAACGACGGCGGATAGCCTTATTCGCTTTCAATAACTTATAGTATCCTAACTTAAGCCAGACAATTCTAGGAGAGATGCCCATGCCGATTTACATTGCTTTGCTAAGAGCCGTTAATGTTGGCGGCACCGGCAAACTACCTATGAGTGATTTAAAGGCAATGTGTGTCGATGCTGGATTTGAATCAGTTCAAACCTATATAGCTAGCGGCAACGTTGTTTTCAAAAGCACAAAGAAGCCCGCAACAATCAAATCAAACCTAGAAGCAAGGCTAGAAGCTTATGCTGGAAAACCGGTTGGCGTTTTAATCCGCACCACGGCCGAGATGCAAGCAATCTTGACTAACAACCCCTACCCCAAAGCCAAACCAAATCAAATTACAGCTCTATTTTTAGACCGAAAACCTAAGCAAGCTGATATCGATGACGTGTCTGGTGCAAAAAATGAAGAGCTATCGTTAGGAAAAAAAGAGATATATGTGCACTACCCTGACGGTATGGGAGTGACGAAACTGAAGATACCGGCAGCTAAAGCAGGCACCACTAGAAACATGAACACCATTAGCAAACTGATTGATATTGCCAACAAGGTTTAAGCAATACGGTTTTAGTAAACAAGTTTGCGCTGCGCTGCTTAAACCACACCGCCACGCTTAAACTGCCCAGCAAGCTTTGCAACGCGGTTGCCTAAATACTGAGCCAATTGCGCATCCTGATCATGGATTGTGCCATCAGGGCTATGCGCTATTACACCACCTTGGGCACCTAAGCGATTTGGCACACCAACATCACCGCCAGGTGAATCCACTCCCACCCATATCATGCCGTGCTGGCCAGCCAGCGTAGTTAGGTATTGAATAGTCGCGTGTTGATCGCCACTGTAGTTTGCGCCGATGGTAAAACCCGCTGCAATCTTGTTCGCCCAAAGTTGGTCTTCCCATTGATCACTACTCGCGTCGGCAAAGGCTTTGAATTGAGCTGTGGGGCCGCCCATAAAGGTGGGAGTACCGAATATGATGGCATCGCATGCAGTGATTTGCTGCATCTGCTCACTATTAGGAAATCGGCCCGTGACGAGCTGATCGTTTTCTATTGGCATGTTGATGGCTCGGGCGCCATCAACACTGTTAACACCGATTACAACGCTCTGCGCTAAAGCTTGCGTTGTGCCAGTCACTGAGTGACTGACTACAGCAACTGTTATAGAAGTTGAGCTCGTCATGCACTAAGCCTACACCATTAGTGCGCAAATATTGTGTGCCAAACAATCTGGCAACTAGTTACCTAGTCACTAGCTTCAGGTGAAGCAGGCTCTTTAGGCTCATCAACTGTAGTGGCATCTGGCTCTACGGTAGGATCAACAGGTGGCGCAGGTTTTGGTGGCGCACCTGCAACTTCTTGAAAACACATTTCAGCTTTCTCTTCTGGGAAACCTGCATCGTCATAGACTTTACGCGGGCAAGCTTCTAATGATTCATTTTGTAGTTGTTCAGGATCAATGGAGTCAGGTAGAGGGCCAAGGCAGGTATCGATGGCTTCCTGACCGAGCTCAACACAACGCTGTGCAGTAAAACCCATGCACTGCGTGAAGGCTTCTGATGAACACAATACATTGGAATTGTCGGCAGCCATTTTTACCAACAGGTATTTAGGAATTTTATCTTTCTCATTAGCCATGGCCGGCATTGCCATCGTGATTGAGGCAATCGCTGATAGCAACACAGCATTTTTGGCGAAACGGAAGATAGAACGGTTTGTAAGAAGCATCAGAATCTCATTATTTAAGCTGCCACCAGTATAACTGCTCGCCAATTAATGGCATGATGAAATATCAGACATCTGTCGCACATGAGCCCCTATGCAGTCACACTATGCAATCAATTGACATCCTAGAACAGCTGATTGGCTTTGACACGGTCAGCCGCAACCCCAACATGGCTTTGATGGGTCATATCGCATCACTGCTAGAATCTGCTGGTATCGCCTGCACACTACTGCCCGATAGCTCTGGCAACAAAGCCAATCTATACGCCACCATTGGGCCAGGCGATATACCCGGCGTGATGCTCTCCGGCCACACCGATGTCGTGCCGATCGACAATCAAGATTGGACCAAGCCTGCCTTTGAGTTAACTGAGAGCGATGGCAAGCTATACGGCCGTGGCACCTGCGATATGAAGGGCTTTGTTGCGTGCTCAATCCGTGCTGCGCTAATTGCTAACGAGATAAGTGTGAAAACTCCACTGCATCTGGCGTTTTCTTATGATGAAGAAATCGGTTGTATCGGTGTGGCAAGCTTGATCGATTTATTGCATCAAGCCCCAATCAAACCAGCAATGTGCATTGTTGGCGAACCCACGCTGCTGAGCATCGCCACTGGGCACAAAGGCAAAATCGCATTACGCGCAACATGCACTGGTAGCGAAGCTCATTCAGCCTTAGCACCTACAGCGGTTAATGCCATACACCTAGGTTGTGATTTAGTGAATGCAGTGCGTGATATACAAAATGAGATAGCGGCGGATGGCAAGCGCGATGATGCTTACGATATCGATTACACCACTTTGCACATTGGTAAATTCAATGCAGGCACCGCACTAAACATTGTGCCTCGCAGCTGCACAGTCGATTTTGAAATAAGAAACATCCACGCTGATGATCCAAGTGATCTTATAGAAAAAATCAACCAAGCCGTAGCACCATCCATAAAGGAGGCTCGGCACATTGCGCCCAGTGCGGATATCGTTATCGAACCGGTATTCTCCTACCCTGGCTTAGAGACTCCCACCGATGCACCCATTGTTGACTTTGTTAAAGGCTTAACTGGCGGCAACGCAACTTGTAAAGTCGCATTTGGAACGGAGGGTGGTTTGTTTTCGGGTACCTTGGGCATACCTACAGTTGTATGTGGGCCAGGCTCAATGCAACAAGGCCACAAACCCGATGAGTACATTGAAATAGAACAAATGAATCGCTGCGATGCGATGCTCGAATCTTTATTAGCACAATTGGAAACTGGTCTCTGATGTCCTTAAAAGCGCTGACAACAAAAAAACATTGGCTGTTCGATATGGACGGTACGCTCACACATGCAGTGCATGACTTTGAAGAGATAAAGGCCCAACTTGATCTACCAGCCGGCAAACCTATCCTCGAATCACTAGCAGCCATGCCCGCCGATATAGCAGCAGAAAAACATAAGCGATTGGACGAAATAGAGTTCGAAATTGCAGAGCTTGCTACTGCGCAAGCAGGCGGCGCAGAGCTACTTCAATCGCTACTTGATCAAGGTTGTAACATTGGTATTGTTACTCGTAATGGTAAAGCCATTGCCAAAGCCACACTCAAAGCTTGCGGGCTTGATCATTTCTTTTCTGATGACAATATCATTGGCCGAGATTGCGCCGCACCTAAACCTGAACCTGACGGCGTTACGCTACTGCTCGATCGATGGAATGCAGAACCAAAAGATGCCGTGATGATAGGTGATTACCTATTTGATTTAGTTGCTGGGCGCGAAGCCGGCACAGCAACGGTGCACTTTGATGTGGTTGATAGAGGGACTTGGCCAGAATGGACTGACCACAAGATTAGCTCATTAAATGAGCTGCTCGGCGCGGTAGCGTAATACCAAACAGGTTTCACTCAACTAACGGCCACGTCTAACGGCCATGCTCAGGTAAAAGTAAACGCCAACGCACAATTAAAAACGGCAACATAGACCACCAGCTCAAGCCACCACCGCCAGAGCTGCGAGCTGGTTGAGAGTTACCCGCTGAGGTGGACGCAAACTGCACGGCATCATCAACAATTGCTGCCACCCTAACGCGACTGTCCTTACCACCTGCTGGGCACGTACTACTTAAGTTGTCATTCAGGCATACATCAAGCGCATGGTTGCCATCGCGCACTAGGTGCAGCGATGACTCATCACCGCAATTGCGATGCGTAGAAAGCTCACTGATGGCAGTAATTTCTTGGTTAGTCTCAATTAATGGTTCCGCCGCCAAGGCTTGGCATAATCGAAGCGACTGTCGTGATTCGACTAATTCATCTTTCATACCCTGCACGATCATCATTGGTGCTGCCAATATGTTATCGTTTTGAATACGCAACGGGAAGCTGTTTTGATAAACCAGTGGGTCGTCTATCGTAGCCTCATTACTTGGCTTGCCAATCACCCGTTCGAGTATCGATAGGCCTTCATCATTAGTGTAGAAACCTTGCTGTACCCGTAAAAGAAAATCAGTAAAGTCTGTTGGCGGATACATCAGCACCCCAGCACTAACTGACTCAGCTCGATCAATCGATAAAGACGCAGCCAGATGCCCACCCGCTGATTGACCGAATACAACCGGCAAACCTGTTGCGCCATATTCGTTTGAATTTGCTAGCACCCAGTCAAGTGCGCTATCAGCATCTGCAACAATCTCGTCAAAGGTTGCTTGGTTGCATGCGGGTGTAGATTCTCTATCACTGAGCAATCTGTAGAATGGTGCAAACACCACAAACCCCTGCTCTACATAATGTGGCACGGTAAGCTCTAAACCAAAGTAGCCAAAACCACGGCTTGTCCAACTACCACCGTGGAACGCAATCAGCGCATTTTGGTTACTCACGACAGGGTGCTTAGAGTAAATCCGCATCTCTAGTTCGCACTCACCGCGCGGTGTTGCCACTGTTTTATAAACTCGGCGTTGCATGTAGGGCTGGGGTACGCCATCAAGGCGCTTTGCACCCACATCTAACCGGTTACCAGGCGAGAGTGTCCAAGCTGCTGGATCAACATCGATAGCGCTACCCAACTTAACTTTATCGACCGAATCTGCACAGTAGTCTTTCATGCGGGTTTCGGTGAATTTAAGGGGCAACGTGCAGGCATCATCACCAAACCATTGCAATGCATCTTGCGTTGCTGGATTACCTGGCTGGCAAGTAGATTGATCAGATTGATACAACGGCTCGACAGGCATGTCTGCCAAGGCTTCTTCGGTTATCGCACAAGCTATCGCGCTATCCAGCAAGGATTGAAAATCTACATTAGCGTGTGCAATGCCAGTGCCTGACAACAGCCAGGCACTGACTAGCAGTCCCGTTTTTTTAATTGGGAGCTACCTTTGCGCGCATTAACTTAATGACAAGATCTTTGGCTTGAGCTTCGCTAATGCGCCGACCAGTATCAACAATGCGGCTTTTACCTGCAGCCACTGAGCCATTGATATTTTGCGCTCGACCTGTTTCGCCTCTTCTTGACTGTATGGCTATTTGAATGCCGCCAATCGGACGACTTGTCTTGTTGATTAATTCAATACCCAAGGTGCCTTGCTTAGTTATGCCATGACGAACCTGCACATACTTTTGTGGGTTTGCACCAAGATCAAGAGCTAGCAATCTATCGGTGGCTTCTTCGCCAGCTGGGCTTTTTGCCCCGGCGGCGGCGGCATAGTATTTTTTAGCTTGCTCCACTCGGTTAGAAGCTTGCTCGATTTTGCCTAAGCCAAGATTCGCTTCAGCGGTGGGCAACAATTTTAAGCTGCGATCATAATCAGCTTTAGCTGATTTATAGTTTCTGAGCTTCTCATACATATTGCCGCGCTGAACATACAAATAAAACAGCTGATTATTTAATGAAATAGCTCGATCGTAGTATCGCTTCGCACCACGCGGGTTGTTCTTATCCATTTCAAAATCGCCTAACGCTGCGTGAAACAAGGCTTCGTTAGGTTCAATACGTATGGCTTGCTGCACTAGTGTGCGTGCTTGTTGTTTGTTTCCCGCCTTCATCGACTTTTTAGCGTCGTCATACTTTTTATAGGCAGGCGCTGCTTTGCGCATGCGCGCCATAGCTCGCTTATACCGCTCTTCCCCTAATTGGCCACCCTTAGGCAATTTTGCGGCCGTAGCAATATTAGCTTGAACGCGTTGCTGCGACGGAGGGTGGCTGGCAAACATGCCACTGATGAAGTCGGTTTTACGCCCTTCTGACAATCGGACGAATGTTTGTTGCAACTGCACAGCACCTTGAGGGTCGTACCCAGCGGCTGACATGTATTGCATTCCATAGAGATCAGATTCGAGTTCGGCACTACGACCGTATCGGCTAGAGATGAGTTGAGCACCGATCATTGAACCCATACGTGCTAGGTCACCAACACCTTCACGTTGCCCAACAACTGTTGCCAATACCACTGCACCTTGTAAGCCTACACCTTTGGACTGTTGCGCAGCACCATGTCGAGCAGCAGCATGTACAACTTCGTGGCCCAATACCGCAGCAAGCTCCGCTTCGTTGTTTAACTCTGTTAACAAACCTCGGTTTATGGAGATTTTGCCACTAGGCAATGCCCAGGCATTTGGCACTGAACTATTGATGACGTTGAATTCGTATGGCAAGTTACGGCCGCTGGCCTTGGCCACTCGGTTACCTACCTGGCGCACATAGGTTTCGACTCCCTTATCAACAACGTAATCACCACCCTGCATTTGACGCAGTGGCAAATACTGTGATTGGCCTATTTGCCTGTCCCAATCTTCGCCCATCAGCATTAGCTGATTTTGACCAGTAACTGGATTTTTCGCACAAGCTGTGGCAAACAACGCAGCTAGCAAAATAAGTGCGCGCGTAAACCAAATTCGCTTTGTCATGAAATTCTCCTGAACTAAAAAGCGTTAACTCTAGTGTTGATGTCCACCGGGCCCGTGAGCATGCCCATGGGCCAGCTCATCTTTCGAGGCTTGCCGTACACCTTCTATTTTGACATCAAAGGTGAGGTCCTTACCAGCCATTGGATGATTGGTATCGATATCAAGGTTAAATTTACCAACCTTCACAATTGTTGCAGCTTGACGCTGACCATCCTGGTTGATGTGAACAATTTGCCCAATACGGAACCGTTGCTTCGCACCGTTGTCCATATTTTTTTTGAGCACTCTTTGTACACGCTCCGGGTAATAGCGGCCATAGGCTAATCCAGAAGGGATCGAGATTGAAAAATCATCCCCTTTTGACTTACCGAGGAACGCCTCCTGCAAGGCAGATAGTACGCCAGCTTGTCCATACAGAAACTGAACAGGAGGATGGCCAGCAGAACTTTCCACCTGCACGGAGGCATCGTCATAGAGGTCGTAATGAAAAGCAATGACTTGGCCTATACCAGTAATCAGTGTCGCTGCGGCTTCGGTGGGTTGCGTGTCTGTCATGTAATTTATCGACTTGCTTGCGTCAATCTAACGGCTCTAGCAGCACTATGCCGCTAAAATACTGACCTTATGATAGCAATAGCTCAGATAATTCGCCCCGGTTTTATGTCAGTTTTTATGTCCATAAACCGGCAAACAGGCTAACTGGCATGGATTCGCCATGGTGACTAACCCTAGTAACTAAGGTGAATGACCAACGCTAATTGTCAATGCTAGCTGTCAAAGTGAGTTATCAACGTGAAGAACAAAAATGAACAGCAAAAGGAATAGCAACGTGCATTCAAACAAAAGGCTTCGCATCCGCCTGACCCTGGCGATGTTAGCCGTGCTGGCCACCATTAGTGGTTGCAGCAACAGTAAGGTTTTTATCTCTCCGGTTTACAACCGGCTTGATGATCAGATGCGCAAGGAATTTAATAAGCTAGGCGATTTTAACGAAGATCAAACTGCGGCCTTTGAACAACGCTTGGGTACGTACCACGTTTGGCACCGACAATCAGAGCTGCCACAGTATTCCAACCTACTGCGCGACATAGCAGCGTCGATAGAACAAACCAACAATACCAGCGAAGAAGACATTGGAAAATGGATAGCAACAAGCGAAAAATTTACTAAAGCACTAAGAGAATGCCACCCTGTTAATTTCTCATACGATTTAATGAGAACACTAACCGATGAACAACTCAATTTTATACAACGCCGCTTTGGTAGTGAGCGTAAAAAAAATCGAGAAGCGTATTTTGCGCGTACACCCGAGCAACGAATAGAGCGACGTTATAACAATATAATTAAATGGGCCGGACGCCTCGATTTCGATTTTACTGACACGCAAAAGCTGATGTTAAGAGAAACACTGGAAAAACAAGTGAGCTTACGAAAGGAGTACTACAAACTATCTGATCGTTGGAATCGAAAATTATTTCTGTATGCAAAGCGCCAAGACTCACCTACATACACTCGCGATATGGATGCTCACATACAATCACTGTGGACGCTTCTCGAAGACGGCCACACCAAAGAGTGGGAAACTAATCGTAAGCTATGGCGAGATTTCGGATCAAAATTTGTTGATAGCATGACAGGGGATCAGCGCAAAAAGGCCTCTATATGGATGACACGCCTTGCCAAAACATTGGATTCCATCTCCACCGACGAGCCTTCATTTAAAGTCACTAACGACCCAACACTGGGATGCTTAGTTAAATAGATAGATCTTGCTGACGATGTGCCGTAAATTGACTAGCAATTGACTGCACATCGCGCAGCGTACGCAAGCGTGCAAATAGTTGCAGCGCTTCTGGATAGTGTCGCTTTAGATAAGCAAGCCATTGCTTTGTACGATTACCAATATGCCGCGGGCTATTGCAATCATGTTGTAAAAATTGTTCTTCTATCTCCCCTACTAATAACTCCCACGCCATGGGAGGTTGATCGACCGCGTCATTTGCAATGCGGTTGGCTAGATCTGGGGCGGCGAGCGCGCCTCTACCCAACATGAGATGCTCACAGCCGCTTTGCTGAATCGCTTTGTAGCTATCGGCTACCGTCCAAATCTCACCATTGATATATAACTGCCTAGCGCGATCGTGCACCACATCTTGAACAGTGGCCCAATACGCCGGTGGCTTGTAGCCATCGAATTTTGTTCTGGCATGGATTGCCAATTCGGACGCCCCCGCCGACCAGATACCAGCAACAATCTGCTCAAGCAATTGATCGTCGTGATAGCCAATTCTGATCTTGACTGTGAGTGGGATATCAGCCGGCATCGCATCTCTTACGCCAGCAACGATGGCAGCCACTCGATCCGGCTCCTGTAATAAAACAGAACCGCCCATACTCTTATTTACTGTTTTGGCTGGACAACCAAAGTTCAGATCAACGCCTCGGGCGCCTAAGGCCGCAGCACGCTGAGCATTTATAGCCAGCGCTTCTGGATTACTACCTAAAAGCTGCACATAAACAGGCACCCCCGATGCGGTAAGGCCCCCTTCGGCCAATTCCGGGCATAGCCGCATGAAAACACGCTTTGGCAGCAACACATCGCTTACCCGAATGAATTCAGTGACGCAACGGCTATAACCGCCCAGCTTGGTTAAGCGTGCGCGCATCGCAGCATCAATAACCCCCTCCATTGGAGCTAAGACAATTTTGCTTAGATGTGGTCTGATAGCGGTACTCATCTGCCTCGGTTATCCGAACCCCATGTTTGTCGGCAATATTATAAAAGTTCGCATCGCTAGCAATGATGGCGTGGACGCCCTTCTAGAGCATAAAAGTGGCGAACAATGGAGAGTGTCATCTTCAAAACTAATCGATGCAGCGCCCGAAGCTAAACTCGGCGACGAGCTCGATGCCTTTATCTATACCGACAGCCAAGGCCAGCCGGTTGCTTCACTAAAAACGCCGCTCGCGACGATTTACCAATGTGCCAATCTTAAGGTATCCAGCCTGGCAGAGGGTGGTGCTTTTTTACAATGGGGCATCGAAAAGGAATTGTTATTGCCGTTTGCTGAACAGCGCAGGCCGTTACTGCCCGATCAATACGAGTGCGTCACAGTTTATTTGGACAATTCAGGCAGGTTAGCTGCCAGCAGCAAGCTTGATTTACGGCTACCCGATACCTCTGAAATTTTACGGCAGGGGCAGGAGGTAACCCTACTGGTTTATCAAAAAACAGACTTGGGCTTTAAAGCCGTGATCAACAACCACGCACGCGGCCTGATATTTAAAGATGAGATATTCAGCCCGATCAAGCCTGGGCAAACAGTGACGGGTTATATCAAACGTATCCGCGATGATGGCCGATTTGATTTAACATTACGCAAAAGAGACAACAACAGCCAGCAAGCCCTAACCGATACGATACTCAAACACTTAGCAGCAAATGGTGGTACTAGCTCGCTTCACGATAAGAGCCCGCCGGAAGAAATCTACGCAACCTTTAACGTTAGCAAAAAAGAATTTAAAAAAGCGCTATCTACACTTTATAAACAACGAAAAATTAGCATTAGCGCTGATTCCGTTTCTCTGAGCGAATAGGCATAACCATGGCAATTCAATGGTATCCGGGCCACATGCACAAGGCCCGCAAGGAAATGGAAAAGGTGCTGCCCGCTACCGACATTATTATTGAGATACTGGATTCACGAATTCCTTATAGCAGTGAAAACCCAATGCTAAAAGAGCTTCGGGGTGATAAGCCTTGCTTAAAAATTCTTACCAAAGCGGATTTATCCGATCGCGATGCTACAGAAAAGTGGGTTAAGGCCTTACGCACAGCCACTATCGATACCATGGCAATCACCACCTCCGATGCAGACACATCCAGCGCGGTAAAAACTAGCATTAAGCAATTAGTCACTGGCAGTAAATCAAGAGTAAAGCCGTTCGTAGCTATGGTTGTGGGTATCCCAAACGTAGGCAAATCTACTCTCATCAATCAACTGGCTGGACGCACGGCAGCAAAAACAGGTAATGAACCTGCTATCACTAAACGACAACAGCCGATATCACTGGGCGATAATTGGGTACTACGCGATACACCCGGCGTACTCTGGCCCAACGTTGAAAACAGGCACAGCGGCTATCGACTCGGCGCCACCGGTGCAATCAAAGACACTGCCATGGATAGTGCCGATGTCGCTATTTATTTATTGGAGTATCTCATGCACGCCTATCCTCACCTACTTACCGAGCGCTACCCAGTGGAGCTACCTATTCAAGATGGTGTCGAGGTGCTAGAAATTATTGGCAAGAACCGAGGTTGCCTTGCTGGCGGTGGCTTGGTGGATTTTGATCGCGCTGCCAGATTGGTACTCACGGAATTTAGAGCAGGCACGATCGGCGGCATCACACTTGAAACACCTGAAATGCGCATTAAAGAGCTAGAAGAAGTGGAAGTACAGCGAGCGAAGAAAGCAGAAAAGGAAGAACTAAAACGACGCGGTAAAAAATCGTCCCGATAAATAGTTCGATAACGAATACAAAAAAACATGTCCAGCCAAACCGCCACAAACGAGCGTTTACCTCTAACGGTTTACTTGCTCTCACTCTGTAATGCGTATCTTTATATTGGCCAATCGTTATTGATAACAGTAACAGCGCTAATTGGTATGCAACTAGCGCCAGACAAACAGTTCGCTACCCTACCTTTGGCACTGCAGTTTTTTTCCATCATGTGCTTCAGCATACCGGCATCGCTCATCATGGGCCGCATTGGCCGCAAAAACGGCTTTATGTTAGCTGGGTGCATCGGTATCTTCGGTGCTTCGCTTGCATTGTGGTCTGTGCTTAACGAATTTTTTGCGGGCTATTGTGCGGCAACCGTTTGCTTTGGGATTTTTTCAGCGTTTGCAAACTACTATCGGTTTACTGCAGCGGAGGTGTCTACACCTGCCACCAAGAATATTGCCATCTCGCTGGTTATGGCAGGTGGTGTGATTGCTGCCTTCATCGGGCCCAATATGGCTAATTGGAGTAGCGGTGTATTTGAGGGCCACCCATTCGCCGGCCCATTCGCTGCGCTTATTATCGTATTTATAATTGGCATCCTAACCATCAGTTTTGCAAAGCTTCCGCGTGCGACCAAAACGCAACAAGCTAAGGGCGGCCGCCCATTATCAGTTATTGCTCGTCAACCGCGTTTTATCGTAGCCGTGATATGCCAAGCACTGGGTTATGCCACCATGAACCTAGTTATGACAGCTACCCCGTTGGCAATGCAAATGCACACTTATGACATGAGTCAAACAGCATTTGTTATTCAGTGGCATATCGTGGCGATGTTTGGCCCATCATTTTTTACTGGTAGGTTAATCAATCGTTTTGGTATGAACACCATACTCATGACGGGCGTCGTTGCGGGCTTTGCGTGTGTACTGCTTAATCTAAACGGCCAAAGCATGACGCACTTTGTAGCAGCACTTGTTTTGCTTGGCATCAGTTGGAATTTTCTATTCGTTGGCGGCACAACGCTACTCACAGACACCTACGAGCCATCAGAAAAATCACGCGCCCAAGCTGCAAACGATTTTATTGTGTTTAGCACCGTCACGCTCACGGCTCTAAGCGCCGGCGCTTTGTATCATCATTTCGGCTGGCGTGTGATCAACCTCAGTGTTTTACCATTTCTCACTGTTGCCTGTTTCGCAATCTGTTGGCTATGGGTGCAAAGAACACCACAAGTTTACTTACCAGAAGAGCATTAAGCACGACTACCTCACGTAAATCGGTTAAAGCAAGACAAGTAAGCACCTCATAAGTCGATAGCATTATCACGGTAGATGGGATCTACACTAATAAAAGAAGCCATGAAGAGCTTCGATGCACGCACATAATAACGAGGTACCACCACCGCAAGGTGAATGGTTAATAATTATGAACTTGTCACGTATTAAATACGCAGCAACCATCGCTCTTTGCACTCTACTGGGGGCATGTGCCAGCACTCAAAACCAATCCAACCTTAAGTTAGAACAAGAGGCAGCGTTACAGCGTTGGGCTCATTGCGTTAATCGCCAGACTGAATTTGGCACCCCATCTGAAGCCTTGCTACGCGTAAATATTTACTGTGAAGGTCATAAGCGCGATTTGTTAGCCGCCTACCCAGCTCACCTTGAGGACGAAGTAAGTAACGTGCTGACCAAACGTACTCAGAAGCTAGCCGCTGAGCAAGTTGCTGAACACATGCCTGAAGACGCCATACGCGGTGCATTTACCGTTACCTTGAAGTAATCATTCGGGCAAATGCCCACATTTTCTATCGGGTTTGAACTTTTTGGCACTATCTGTGACAGAATTACGTGTATGACTACTACACTGAAATTCACAGGACATAATAATATGAGAAAGCAACTTCTCGCTATCACTGTTGCCACCGCAACCACTATTGCCACACTGCCGGCTTTCGCTGAAACCGAATTAAAAACAGACAACGACAAAGTAAGCTATGGCCTCGGCATGATGATCAGTGACCGTGTTCTTTCTAACTATGGCGAGATTGATTACGATCTTCTGCTTGAAGGAATCAAAGCGCAAAAATCAGGTGGCCCCACACTCATCACAATTGCTGAAGCGCAAACTGTATTGCAAGAACAACAGCAGCGTGAAGCAGAAGCTAAAGCCGCAGAAGCTAGTAAAGCGGGTGAAGCCTACCTTGCAACTAACGCTGCAAAAGAAGGCGTCATCGTCACCGATACTGGCCTGCAATACGAAATCATCACTCAAGGCGAAGGTCCTAAGCCAACCCTAGAAGACACAGTATCGGTTCACTACATTGGTACACTACTTGACGGCCGAGAATTTGATAGCTCAGTTGCTCGTGGAGAGCCTGCTTCATTTCCACTTAAAGGAGTTATCCCAGGTTGGACTGAAGCATTGCAGCTAATGAACGTAGGCAGCAAGCACCTTCTTACTATCCCATCTGATCTTGCCTATGGTGAAAGAGGCGCAGGCGAGCTAATCGGCCCAGGTGCAACATTAATATTTGAAGTAGAACTACTTGAAATCAAACAGTAGTTACTATTGCAAAACAAAAAACGGCTCGGCCAGTAATACTGACCGGGCCTTTTTTTGCCCATCTTTTAGATAATAATTTGATAAAGATAGAAAAGAATGAATCTAGATCAAATCAAGGCGTGGCCTTACTTAGTACCAAAGATTCGATCACCTGCATCACCTAAGCCTGGCACAATATAACCGTGATCATTTAAGTGTGAATCCACTGCAGCTGTCACGATAGGAATATCGGGATGCGCCTCATTAAACGCCTTTACGCCTTCTGGCGCCGATATCAAACAAACAAAACGCATATTAACCGCGCCGCCATCTTTCAATCGTTGTACTGCAGCAATAGCCGAGTTAGCGGTTGCTAACATCGGATCAACCACTACCACCAAACGCTCACCAATCTTGTTTGGCACTTTGTAGTAATACTCAACTGCTTGTAGCGTGTCAGGATCGCGATACAAACCGACATGGCCCACACGCGCCGACGGGATAACATCGAGCATGCCGTCGAGTAGACCGTTACCCGCACGTAGAATGGAGATAAAGGCTAGTTTTTTCCCACTTAACACCGGTGCTTTCATCGCCTCAACCGGCGTTTCAATAGCTTTCATCTCTAACGGAAGGTCGCGCGTTGATTCAAAACAAAGTAGCCATGATATTTCTCGTAACAAACTTCTAAACGCAGCTGTTGACTGCTGCTTCTCACGCATCAAAGAAAGCTTATGCTGTATCAATGGGTGATCGACCAATGTGGCCTTAAGGCCTTTATCGATTAGATCTTGTTGGCTTAACATTGAATTAATCCCCTGCTTTTTTATTTAATTATTAAACGGCTAGTTTTTTATAACGCACGCGCTTAGGCTGAGACGCCGCCTCACCAAGACGCTCACGACGGTCCGCTTCGTATTCGGTGTAGTTACCTGCAAAGAAATTGATTTCTGATGGATCTTCGTAGGCAAGGATATGAGTAGCAACTCGGTCAAGAAACCAGCGATCGTGCGAGATAACGATGGCAGCACCGGCAAAGTCAAGCAGCGCTTCTTCCAGCGCACGCAGCGTTTCTACGTCTAGATCATTTGAGGGTTCATCCAACAGTAAAACGTTAGCGCCCTGCTTCAGTGTTAGTGCTAAATGCAAACGGCCACGCTCACCACCGGAGAGATCTTTTACTATTTTCTGTTGGTCGCTACCTTTAAAGTTAAAACGGCCAACATAGTTACGCGACGGTATCTCGTAGTTACCGATGCGCAACACATCCGCACCTTCAGACAACATATCAAATACCGTTTTTTCACCATCTAAATCATCACGGCTTTGATCAACATAGGCAAGCTCAACCGTTTCACCAATATCGATGCTGCCACCATCTGGCTTTTCATTACCCATGATCATACGAAACAGCGTTGACTTACCGGCACCGTTACCGCCGATAACGCCCACGATGGCACCTTGGGGCACACTGAAGTTTAGATCCTCAATTAATACGCGATCACCGTAGGATTTACTGACGTTTTTAAACTCAATTACCTTGTCCCCTAAGCGAGGCCCAGGCGGTATGTAAATTTCGTTCGTTTCGGATCGCTTTTGGAATTCTTGCGATTGCATCTCGGCAAAGCGTGCAAGCCTAGCCTTAGATTTGGACCCGCGGCCCTTAACACCTTGCCTAACCCATTCAAGCTCTGCCTTCATCGCTTTCGCGTGCGCAGATTCTTGCTTGGATTCAGTTTCTAAACGATTAGACTTACTCTCTAGCCAGCCGGAGTAATTGCCCTCATAAGGAATACCATGGCCACGATCCAATTCGAGAATCCAACCAGCCACGTTATCGAGGAAGTAACGATCGTGGGTGATCGCCACTACGGTGCCAGAAAAATTATGAAGAAATTGCTCTAGCCAACCCACTGAATCAGCATCAAGATGGTTGGTAGGCTCATCCAATAACAACATGTCAGGGCCAGAGAGTAATAAGCGGCACAAGGCAA
The DNA here is from genome assembly GCA_938028465.1 of uncultured Granulosicoccaceae bacterium. Classification (GTDB taxonomy): domain Bacteria; phylum Pseudomonadota; class Gammaproteobacteria; order Granulosicoccales; family Granulosicoccaceae; genus Granulosicoccus. Next base: position 32,698 of record CALJAA010000024.1, read on the forward strand.
CACGGCGCTTCTCACCACCAGACAACACATCAACCTTGGCATCCCAATCAGGCAGGCGCAAGGCATCGGCGGCAATATCTAACTGATGCTGTAGATTATGCGCATCACTTGCTTCAAGAATCGCTTCAAGCTTACCCTGCTCAGCGGCTAACGCATCAAAGTCGGCATCGGGCTCTGCATAAGCTGAATAGACTTCTTCTAGACGGGCTTGGGCCGATTTGATTTCATCTACGGCCTCTTCAACCACTTCTCTGACCGTTTTGCTTGGATCAAGCTGCGGCTCTTGCGGTAGATAGCCCACTTTTATACCCGGCATCGGGCGAGCTTCACCTTCGATCTCGGTATCGACACCAGCCATTATGCGCAGCAGTGTGGATTTACCCGCACCGTTAAGGCCGAGCACACCAATTTTAGCGCCAGGGAAAAACGATAGAGAGATATTTTTGAGGATTTCGCGTTTGGGCGGAACGATCTTACCCACCCGGTTCATTTCGTAAACGTACTGTGCCATGGAATTCTCAAGTGGCCCATATTGGGCAGTTATTCGGTATGGGCATATTGTATCGAAAAGGCACCCGATGCACGAGGAGATACCAAGTCAGATAGACCGATATCCCGGCGAAACGGAACATTCCGCACTAAACTCAATCACAACAACGTGGGCAATACGCCCGACCACCACTGATGAGTTGCCATGTTTAGATCTTTTTTTCCTAGCCCGAAGTTATTTTTTCTATCAGCGCTTGTTTGGTTTTTATTGGTGCTAGCGTTTTGGCATGGCTATGCAATTGATTTGGGGCCACGTATGGCTTTAGTGCCACCTGCTCCTGAGCTCCCCCCTGGAGAGATTGCACCTTTTATGACGCAGGACAAAGCGTGGGTATATGCATATATTCTCCTAAGCACCCTGCTCTTTTGCATTGGCTGGGTATTTTGCAGCCGGCATCGATGGTATGGCTGGGCGGTTTTGGGTAGCGCAACAATCTTGGTGGTCACCTATTTCTTGGTGCAGATCAGTGTTTGGTTCAATAGTTGGTGGGGTGAATTTTTTAATCTCATTCAAAAAGCCCTGTCAGGCACCGAATCTGTAACTGCTGCTGAATACTACGGCACCATAGGAGAGGCATTCTATATCCTAGTGCCAGTCATTCTGGCTAGGGTCGTGTTTTCATATTTCACTTCGCATTTTGTATTTCGATGGCGAACAGCCATGAACGACTACTACATGGCAAATTGGAAGAAATTACGACACGTGGAAGGTGCTGCTCAACGTGTGCAAGAAGACACTATGCGTTTCGCCGATATTGTCGAAGGTTTGGGCTCGGCTTTTGTGAGTTCGGTTATGACTTTGTTAGCCTTCTTACCAGTTCTCTGGAGCCTCTCTGCTCAAGTGACCGAATTACCTTTGATTGGTGCGGTAGAGGGCTCTATGGTGTTCGTGGCTTTGCTTTCCGCCATATTTGGAACCGTGCTATTGGCGATAGTAGGCATCAGGCTACCTGGATTAAATTTCCATAATCAGCGAGTCGAAGCCGCCTACCGAAAGGAATTAGTTTACGGCGAAGATAACGCAGAAAGAGCCGGTCCACTTTCAGTGACTGAGCTGTTTGGGAATGTGCGCAAAAACTATTTCAGACTTTATTTCAATTACTTGTATTTCAATATTTTTAGATATGCATATTTACAAGGCGCTAGCTTTGTCCCACTAGTCGCACTTGGGCCAACTATTGTGGCAGGCACAATTTCGTTAGGCTTTTTTCAACAAATTCGCAATGCTTTTAGCCAAGTAGAAAATTCATTTCAATTTCTGGTCAACTCTTGGACCACAATTGTTGAGCTAATCTCTATCCATAAGCGTCTAAAAGCATTTGAATCAGTCATAGAAAATGATTCCGCTACAGGCATACCGAAGTTCAGCGCGGAGTCACTCACTCCAACAAATTAAGGCAGATGAACTCAAACCTGCTCAACCAACGAATCACTATAAAGCGCAATCTTATCGATATAAGATTGCGCTGAATAATCGAGCAGTTTAAGTGCCTCTGCATCTAACTCTTTACGCACCTTGGCAGGTGAACCTAGTACCAACGAGTTATCCGGAATCTGCATGCCTTCGGTTACCAAGGCATTAGCACCGATCAGGCAGTTCTTGCCAATCACCGCACCGTTTAGCACAACAGCGTTCATACCAATCAGACTGTTGTCACCGATGGTGCAGCCATGCAGCGTGACCTTATGCCCAACGGTTACTCGACGTCCGATGGATATCGGGCTGCCCTTGTCTACATGCAATACAGCGCAATCTTGAATGTTGCTGCCCTCACCCACCACGATGGCGTCGTTATCCCCGCGCAGCACAGCATTGAACCAAACGCTCACTTGCTTACTCAGCACGACGTTACCAATCACCATAGCCCCAGGCGCGACGTAACAATCAGCGGCTAGCTGTACCTGTTTATCAGATAGTGCATAGATCACAGAATAAGACTCCCTATAAGTTGATTTGTGTATGCGTCGCTAGGCGCTGCTGCACATGCAGTGTGATGTAACACGCACAATGCCATGTTAACTGCATTACACCGCCATTGTGCTTATCTATATCGCTTCAGGGATTACAGTTTGCTCCCGATATCAGTCAGGTATAAGTATAGGGTACAGCCTAATGAGCAGCTCAGAAGTCCTCGAACAACCAGCAGTTGAATCTCCACAACAGCAACGCCGCGTCGTTAATGCGATATGGCAGCCGTTCCTACAGTTCAAGCTACTGATGTACATGCTAGGCCTAACGGCTGTAGTGGCCGTGTTGCTAGGTGTATTCCTTTATTACGCGTTTAGCGATTTAATCGGTACGGTGTCGATGGAATCTGACTCACGTAGCTACTACGCAGAGATGATCGATATTCAGCTGGTTTACTTGTTTCGCTACTGCGGCGCTTTGTTTGTGCTGTATGTGTTGCTGCTCGCTGCAGTTTGCATCGCTTACACGCACCGCTTAATCGGACCATTTCGTCCTTATACTCGTCATATCGATCAACTAGTTAAAGGCGACTACACCAGCCGCGTAAACTTGCGTAAAGGTGATTTGGATATGTTTGTCGATTTTGGCGAACAGCTGAACGAGCTTGCCAGCAAACTAGAAACACAGTCAAAAGAAAATAAGTAATTTCTAAACCAAACTGGAGTGCCACTTTGGTGCTCCAGTGCTAAACAAAAGTACCTCTTCCTATGCGTCCACTTGTTCTTATCGCAATTATTGGCGCACTTTTCTGGGCATACACTGCCGATCTATTTCCAAATATCGGTACACCAGACGGCGCATTCGCAGAAGATGGATCTGCAACCATTCAATTATTTACAGTAGCTGAATGTGAAGATGTGTGCGACAGAATCAAAAGCGAGTTGCAAAAACGCGGCGCAAAGTATGAAGAGATGGTGGTATCAATGCAGGACGACGACGAGAATACTCAACGTTGGAAAGAATTGGGGCGACACCGTTTTCCATTTCTTGTCGCTGGCGGAGCTTTTAATACTGTTGCAAATGGCCCTGAAGTATCGACTGTTTTGGCTAAGGCCTTTGCGTCGCAGTATCTGAGTAAAGATGAGAAAAGACTCTACGACAAACACTTCAACGACTATGACGAACCCACCGTCATGATTTACGGTGCTGACTGGTGCCCGTACTGCCAGAAACTACAAAAAGAACTCAAAGCGAACAACATTCCTTTTGTTGAACTCGATGTACCAAAACATCGCAACAAAACAGCGATATCAAAAACCATGGATATACGCGGTTACCCATCAACCTGGGTTGGTTATCATCGGGTTGACGGCATTGATATTGATTCGGTAAAAGCCACTATTAAGGTGGCTACACAGATGAAGCAATCCTTGTAGCTCAAGCCTGCTGCGCTACTCAGCAGCCAAAATAGCTGAAGATCAGCCGTGATAAAACCTCAGCGAAAGCTACACGCTGGGTATTCAGCGTCGCTTGATTCAAATCGCCCATCTTTTAGATAATTAATAACCTCAGCGATTATTTCTTCATCTTTCATTAGGTAGGGATGAGAGACATTCTTCTGCAAGTGGGCGCACATGTTATCGACCCTGGATGACGCTACTGACACCTTGCCATCGTCGGGATCTGGCAAGTAAGTAGACAAAACCAAGTTGATAGTAAATGTACCGGCAATCACCGCCGTATCAAACTTAACCGCCCCTAATAACGACGGCACGCTCGCAGCATCGGTGCCGAGTTGCTGCCCTGCCGGCCCGTTTAGCCATTTGTATCCGGGTACGTCGCGCATGTTATCCACAACTTCACTACCTTGATTTGGTGGCCCCAACAAAACAGCTCGATGAATATCGACATCTGGATGATGCTCCGCATAATAGCGCAACATTATTCCACCCAAAGAGTGAGTAACAAACGACACCTCGGTAGCACCTGCTGCTAAACATGCTTGGATACCTGCAGGCACTGAGTTTTCTGCTAACTCTTTAATAGGAAACAGCCGCGACGGGTAATCGACATTGACAACAATATAACTGTTAGCAACCAATTGATCAGCCAAGTCAGCCATCGAAGATGCAGTACGGGCAAGACCATGCAGCAACACGACACATTGCGTAATGGGGGCTGCACTTGTTGTAGGCTTGCTTAGCGAGATTTGTTGTTGGTATGGCTCATTAGCAAATGCTGAAGTGACATAAGCAAGTGTGAGCACTATCAGTTGAGAAAATTGAATGACCTGCTTGCTTATTCGTGTATTTGATCGTTTAGCCGTTCGTTTACTCATTCCTTTTATTTCTCCTGATAACTCATCCTGAGCAACCGTTAACGTATTCAATTATTGGTAAAGTCGCGCCCACCGGGGGCTCTTGCCAACGACTGCTGTCGCTTGGCTTCACGATGCACAGTATAGATCGAAGCTAGAACAATAACCAAGGCACCGATCCCAGTTGAGAGCTGTGGCCATTGCGAAAACAGCAGCCAACCAATAAATGTGGCGTAGATCAAGCGCACATAATCTAACGACGCCAGCAGAGAAGCTTCACCATATTTGTAGGCGTATATATTAGCCTTTTGCCCAAAATACGACACGACGCCAACGCCCAACAGCAACAGCCATTCGTGAAACGTGGGCTTCACCCAATAAATAGCAGCCGGTATAACCATAACAACAGCAACGCCAAGCGATTGATAGGCCAGGATGCTAGGTGAAGTTTCCGTACGGGATAACAAGCGAATAATAACCATCACAGCTCCAGCGGACATCGCTGCAATAAGCGCATAGACACCGTAGATTGAAAAACTATCACTACCCGGTTGCAGCATAATTAATACCCCAACAAACCCGATTAACACTGCACCCCAACGATGCTTCCCAACCGCCTCCTTTAACCACCACACCGCAAACACAGTAACAAAGAAGCTTCTTGCAAATGCTAGCGCTGTGGCATCAGCTAAAGGCATGTGAATGACAGCGGTAAAGCCACAAAGCATTGCAACCAACGCACAACCAATACGCGCTAGATGCAGGTGTATCTTTTGAGTTTTAAAAATCGCAGGGAAGTTATTTACAATGACAGGGATAAGGATGACACCCATGACCAGCTGGCGTATCAGCAAAATTTGAGTCACTGGCAAACGTGTGCCGGCAAGCTTCACCAGGGCTGCCACCACAGAGAATGCAAATGCTGCAAACATCACGGCAATGATGCTGCGCGTGCTCTCAGGCAACCGATGAAAAGCGTCCACAATTTAGTTGTGCTTGGGGTATGGACCAGCTTAACATCATTATCCACGCTCATCCCGCGTGCCTAAACGTGAGATTCCATCGAGCCTCACCCCACAGAGGATCATGACCTGCTTTAAGCTTACGCACCCCGTGCGAACACATACGAGCTGCCCCACCAAATACAACAACATCACCATCGCTTAAATCAACAGCTACCGACTTTTTATCATCGGCAGGATTATCAATAACAACAAAAAAGCGGGCTGGGATTCCGAGCGATACTGACACGATGGGTTGAGTACGATCACGTTCGTTACGATCTTGGTGCGCACCCATTTGAGCACCGGGCACGTAGCGATTGATCAAACAGGCATCGGGTGAAAAGTTAGCAAACCCTGCAAGTTGCGCAGCGTCGCGCGCAAGCTCTTTTAGCGCATTTGGCATATCGGGCCAAGGCTGCCCTGAATCTGGGTCAATGGGGCTGTATCGGTAGCCCTGACGATCAGATACCCAACCTAGGTCACCGCAATTAGTCATCGCTACGGACATCGTAAAGCCCCGCCGAGTACCCATGTGGCGCAAAGGCGCTTGCTGCACCAACGATTGGATCTCCGTATATAGAGATTGACTGTCGGCAAAGCCCGGCAACAGCTGCATTCCATTCACGATTTCCACTGGGTCGGACCATAATTGCCCTGATTCAGCCATATAATTTCTATTCTTGCCCGTTTTCGGGTAAATTTATTGGTTTTTCGCCCTATCCGACGATACTTACGCCATGACTACTAGCCATAGCGACGCTAACGATCTCATAGACCATCTGTGCAGGCATAGCCCCCTTACCGCAGAGCAGGCCAAACAGATCGTAGCGGAAGTGAACCACTACTACCGCGAATCAGTTGCAAGCTTTGTTACTCGCCGACATAAAGAGCTACAACAACAAGGTTTAAACAACAGCGCTATTTATGACGCATTGATTAAGGAAATGCCAGAACGTCGATTTTCGGCTGAACCACTCAGTGAGCGACAAATTCGACGTTTGATATACGGATGAGAGGATAAAAAATATGTGTGGAATTATCGCCTTTACAGGTTCACAATCTGCCGCCCCCATACTACTTGATGGTTTACGGCGGCTCGAATACCGCGGTTACGACTCAGCCGGTATTTGCATCTTTAATCGTAAGAAGCTGAACAACTGGAAAGCCAGCGGAAAACTTTCAGCATTGGAGAGCCTACTACCTGATGATATAAAAGGATCAAACGGCATAGGCCATACCCGCTGGGCCACCCATGGAGCACCCACCAATGAAAACGCGCACCCGCATCTCGATGCAACCGCACGTATCGCCGTTGTGCATAACGGCATAATTGAAAACGTTGATTCCTTAAGAGCGAGCTTACTGCCTACCGGCACTACTTTATTATCAGAGACTGATACTGAGATTCTTGCACACGCAATTGCACAAACCATTGCCACGCACGGCGGCTCATTAATCGAAGCTGTGCGCACGGTATTGCAACAAGTTATCGGTACGTTTGGTATTGCAGTGATTGACCGCGACAACCCCGGCACGCTCGTCGTGGCACGCAGTGGTAGCCCGGTCATTTTAGGCATTGGTGAAGGCGAAATGTATGCAGCATCAGATGTATCAGCCTTATCTCGCTACACCCGTGAATTAGTCCATCTTGATGATGGAGAAGTAGCAGAGCTCACGCCGGAGGGTTTTACCGTAACTACACTAGATGCGAGCCCACGCGAGAAACAGCGAACGCATCTGCAAGGCCATTTAGAGGATCACGACAAAGCCGGCTACGCTCATTTTTTACTAAAAGAAATAAACGAACAACCCGAAACCGTCAAAAGGGCAATAAGCGGCCGCTTAGATGAGGCTTTTTCTACTGCACACCTAGGCGGTTTAAATTTACAAGCGCGTGATTTACTCGAAGTCAAACGCATTGTGATCTTAGGTTGCGGCTCAGCCTTATACGCCGGCATGGCTGGCGCGCATATGATCGAAACCCTAGCGCGTATTCCCGCCACTGCAGAAGCGGCGGCCGAGTTCCGTTATCGCAACCCTGTGATTGAGGCAAGTACGCTGTATATCGCCGTAAGCCAATCAGGTGAAACCTTCGATACTCTAGCCGCGATCAGAGAGATTAAACGCAAAGGCGGGTTTGTACTCGGCTTTGTAAATAGTGTTGGCAGCACGATCGCCCGTGAAGTGGATGGCGGCGTGTATATGCATGCAGGCCCAGAGGTGTCAGTGGCGTCAACCAAAGCCTATACCAGCATGCTCACCTTGTTTGGCTTAATAGCTTTACTGTTAGGCCGCACACGCGACCTATCGGTTCAACATGGCAGCGGCTTAGTAATAAGCCTACAAAAACTGCCGGTACAGATTGAAAAGGTGCTTAGCCAAAACAAAAAAATCGCGGGCATTGCCAAAAACATCGCAACAGCACAAAGCGCATTTTTCATTGGGCGCACTGATGGCTACCCGGTTGCACTCGAAGGCGCACAAAAGCTAAAAGAAATTTCATATATACATGCCGAAGCCTATCCAGCATCTGAATTAAAACACGGCCCACTTGCCTTAGTAACTGAGAAAACGCCTTGCGTGGTGATTTTACAAGATAGCGATTTGCTGGCCAAGAATATTTCAACACTAGAGGAGATCAACGCTAGAGGCGCTCCGATCATTGCTGTCACCGATTCTGATGAGCCTCGCATTAAGAAGCTAGCGGCACATGTCATTCAAATACCCAAAGGTGATGCCATACTGCAACCGATCGTCATGGGCATAGCCTTGCAACTATTAGCCTATCACTGCGCAGTGAGTTTAAAACGTGATGTCGATCAGCCAAGAAATTTGGCGAAGAGTGTGACTGTTGAGTAGGCTCGCCATCCCCGTGTAGCGCTATCATCCTCGCGTAGGCGTTATCAGCCGTGTAGCGCTTATCCTCTGGTACCGTTGTCATCCCCGCCTTCGCGAGGACGACGAGCCCTGCAATTGAAAAATCCTAATCACTGACCTGAGGCCGACAATAGGATTCCTTAACAAACCCTATTGCCAAATTAGCCAATAACAACACCACTAATAAAACGATAAAGGCAGCTTGAAACGCGTCAGCCGGGTATTCCCGTACACCATCATTAACAACGCCCAACCAACGATTATCTAGCATCCGCCCAACTAGTGGCTGTAACAATGCACCAGAACCTACAACGCACATATTGGCAAAGCCTATGGCAGTTGCATTGCCTTTTGGCGTATTCCATTCACGCACTAGCCCGAAACAAACCACCATGCAGCTACCACCTAAACCACAGGAGAGGTACAACAAGTGTAAGGCTGGCAAACTGAGCTCCGGTACCAAAATAATCATGGCATAACTCATTAAACTCAACAACGCGCCTGCTATCAACACCGGCTTACGACGTCCGACTTTATCGGACAACCAACCTGCGATGGGTGAGCCCACCATCCAACCGACAAACATCATTGAGGTCAGCAAGCTTGCATCGGCAGCAGATAATCCATAAACCGTTATCAACCAAGGCACCGACCACAAGCCACCGAAGGCAAGCATCACCGCGGTTAGTCCAAAGCCGATGCCGCCACACGCCCACGTTTGTATGTTTGAGAATACCGGCCAAGCAACAAGTGCACGCTCTTTTGTGCCGGCTGCGACAATGGCCGCTGGTCTGCGTGGGATAACTAGCCATGCCAAAACCGCCATGATTAAAGCCCACACCGCTAACACGTGAAAACTACCCCGCCAGCCTGCTGATTCAACTAATACACGTAATGGTGCTTGCCCCATGATTGCACCCGCCATTCCAACTGCCAGTAGAATCCCAGCCAGCATGGCAAAGCGCGCAGGCTTAAAAAATGTAGCCGCAATAGACAAGGTACCAACAAATGCAAAGGCGACAGAAGCCCCAATAAACGCACGGCTCACACTCGCTGCAAACACGCTGGGGCTCAAGGCAAACGCCAGCGAGGCAACGGCACTCACAATAGCTGACAAGGCTAATAATTTACGCGGGCCGTATCGATCAATTAGCACGCCGACGGGAATCTGAATGGCAGCATAGGTGTAAAAATACATACTCGACAAGGCACCGATAGCAGTACCGTCAGCATTGAATTCACGCATCAATTCACTCGTCATCACACTAGGAGATACGCGCTGAACAAAGGCGTAAAGAAAAAAGCCGGTACCCAGGATGTAAGCAGCCAAGGCTCGAGGGGAAGTTACCGTTGTAGCAATAGGCGTAGCGGCGGCTGGATTTGACTGGGATGACATACTATTGCTAACGCGCAAACACTTCTTCACCACCAATATACGTTAAATCAACTAGCATGGTGCGTAAGTCATCAACGGCGTAGGGATCACCCGACAGCACCACCAAATCCGCTAACTTGCCTAGCTCAATTGAACCTCTATCATGATCAACATGGCTTTGCCATGCAGCATCTATGGTGATTGCGCGTAACGCCGAGGTAAGGCTTATTTGTTGCGCCCTACCCAACACGTCGCCAGAGCGAGTTTGGCGATTAATGGCGTTCCACACCAAATGCATCGGCTGAATAGGCGTAACCGGAGCATCGCTATGCAACGAAAAGCGAACACCCGCATTTACAACATCAGCCAAAGGGCTAATATGCTGGGCGCGTTCGGGGCCCAAGGTTTCATTTTGATGCCAATCGCCCCAGTAAAATGTATGCGCATTAAAAAAGCTAGGAGTAATCGATAACGCCGATAGCTGACTAATCTGATCGCGACGAATCGTTTGCGCATGAACCAAAATATGCCGTGCATCGGGTCGCTCCATCGATTGCTGCGCACGCGCCACCGCAGCAATGATCATATCGATCGCTGCATCACCATTGCCATGTAAGGCGATTTGATAACCCGCCTGGTGGTAGTACAACACATACTTGTCGAGCTGCTCCTGAGTCAACAATGGCGCACCTCTAAAGTTAGGCTCACTGGGACTGTTTGTGTGGTAAGGCTTCGTTAAAAAAGCCGTTCTACCTTGCGGGCTTCCATCCACAATAAGCTTAACAGTGGCTTGGCGAAAATTAGTAGTGTACCGAGGCCTGTTGCTACCAGCGTAGTCACTATTCACCCATGTCACTACACGCTGCGGCAATAAGCCCACCATTTGTAACAGCTTCAATATTTTCGTCATACTGCCATTGATCAAACCATTTTGTACGGTGCTTACACCAGCAGCAAGGTACTCTTCTCGCGTCAACTTGTAGGCATTGAATAACTCGGTCATCGAATAGTTGCGAAAGAAGCGCCCTAAACTTGGGGCCGCTGCCTCCTGTAACAAACCAGTGAGCTCACCTGTTCGTGTATCGATTTCTATAAATGGCCGTAACGCATCATCTTTGTTGTCAATTTGTAACTCTTGCAATGCCGCCGTGTTAGCAACCCCCATATGACCGGAAATGTGTCGCAGGTATATCGGGTGCTCCAGCGATAGCTGATCAAGCTGTTGCCGATTGGGGTGTTGACCCGATGGGAATAAGGTGTTGTCATATTTAAAGCCCACAATCCACTGCCCGGAGGGCGTTATTTTTACGGCTTCCGCTACACGCTTCAGCAGTTCATTATTATTTACAACAGGCTCTGTAGCGGTAGCACTAAGCTGTACTCCTAAATGATCAATCACACCGACAGGAAAATGACTGTGCGCATCGACAAAACCAGGCAACAATGCTCGTCCATTTAGCTCAATCACTCGAGCACCAAGGGGCGCCTGTGATCGCACTTTTTCAGTGCTGCCAATGGCCGTTATCACACCGCCTTCAACCAGCACGGCTTCAGCCACAGAATCGCTGCCGTCCATCGTGTACACTGCGCCACCGACGAACACCAGTGCCCGCTCCTTACCAGCCGTCAAATACCAGACGAGTATCACTATCGGCAGTACAATTAACGCGGCACGTTTCAAATTTTTGGACAGCTCTTTGGATTGATTTGTCATCTGAGTGGCAATTACACGGTTCGGTTCACTGCATGCCCCAAAAGGCACCGTATACTAACCCTTTTAGCTAGATCGGCCATGTGCACGTATCCGTTTTATATGCAAAAACTAATTAAGCGAACACTTTCAGCCTGGTTGGCAATTGTGTTGGCCATCACACAAATCGGTTTCAGCCCAGCAATGGCGCAAACCACGCCCGATATCCAATCACCGATTATCGAGATTGAAGCTGTGTTCGAAGCAGACGCAGGAACCACACAGGTATTCACAGCCCTAGTGGCCGATGACCGTCTGTTGAAAGATGTCACGTTATATCATCGTCGGGCTGGCCGTCAGGCTTTCGAACGCGCCGCAATGTTGCCTCGTGGCATCACTGGCTACTACAGTGTTGAATTAGCAACCGATCCTAACGATCTACGCACGATTGAATATTATGTTCAGGCACGTGATGAAGGTGGCAATCGTTCAATCAGCGGCTTTGCATTCGACCCCTACCAGCGCGAGATCATTGCTAACAACACAGCAGATCAACCGGCTGTTGAACTCACCACCCCAACTGAACCTGTTGCAAAAGCCGCAGTCACACCAATAACAGTAGAAGTAACGCCTGAAAAAAAATCGAGTAACACTAAGTGGTGGGCCATCGGTTTGGCTTTGGTTGTCACAGCAGTAGTAGCGTCAAGTAGTGGCGGTTCGAGTAACGACCCTGACCGCACCGATCTAACAATTAATTTACCGTTGCCGCAATGATGATGTCACTAAATAATTATTATCGCAGTAGCCTACTCGGCTCACTTTTAGTATTGATGGGCTGCAGCCAATCAAACGATCCTGCACCAGCTGGACTCAACTTAACTACACCAGAATTTCTGACAAAAAGCCTTCGAATCGATACAGATCAATTGCGCCCGGTGGTAACCCTATCTGACGGACAGACAATCAATATGTTTACGTCCCCCGATGGTGGCTGGACCGGGTCAACAACAGTGGTTTCCAACCAGACTTATTCAATCGATATTAGTTGGGTGGAGCGCTACGAAGGTACAGATTTACCCCTAGCCAAACTCAAGCAAGAATTTAGTGTCGGTACTGATGCTCATGTACTTAACATCGTACAAAGCAGCTACAACACTGAAATCGACAATGACAATGACGGCATAAGTAATCTAGAAGAGCGCGAAAACCTAAGCGACCCTTATACAGCGGAAGCGCCTAACGACACCGGAACAACTGGTACGACGACTGGCACAACAACTGGCACAACGACTGGCACAACGACTGGCACGACGACTGGCACGACGACTGGCACGACGACTGGCACGACGACTGGCACGACGACTGGCACGACGACTGGCACGACGACTGGCACGACGACTGGCACGACGACTGGCACGACGACTGGT
>CALJAA010000025.1 GCA_938028465.1 uncultured Granulosicoccaceae bacterium
ATGGTCTTGTAGATTTTTACCAACGCCTGGGAGCTCATGATGCACCTGCACATCCACTTGCTCCAGCTCTGCTGGGTCACCAATGCCTGATAGCTGTAAAAGTTTGGGTGATGCGAATGCGCCTAGTGACGATATGATTTCTCCTGCGCTAAGTTTTTCACCATTCGCTAACTGTACATGCGATACACGCGAGCCGTCTAAGATCAGTTTTGCTATGTGAGTGCTATGACGAAGCGTCAGATTAGGGCGCTCAAGAGCGGGTTTTAAATAAGCCCGCGATGCGCTGTTACGTTGGCCTTTATAGATAGAGCTGTCGAAACGTCCAACACCTTCTTGATGCTCGCCGTTTAGATCCTCACGGTAGGGGTAACCGGCTTGTTGTCCGGCTTCAAACCAAGCCTTGAATAGTGGGTTATTGCATTCACCAATACTGACATGCAATGGGCCATCGCTACCACGGTAGTCGCTTGTGCCACCCAACCAAGTTTCCATTTTTTTAAAATAGGGCAGGTTTTGCTCGTAACTCCAATGCTCTAAACCTTCTTCAGCTGCCCACTTGTTGTAGTCACCTGCATTGCCACGGACGTAAATCATGCCGTTTATAGCCGATGAGCCGCCAACCGCTTTACCACGCGGGTGCGCAATTTTGCGGTTATTCATGTGTGGTTCTGGCTCAGACCAATACGCCCAGTTGTACGTCTTGCCGTTTAAGGGCCAGGCTAAGGCTGCTGGCATGTGTACCCGGAAATCCCACCAAGGAGCCCAGCGGCCCGCTTCGATAAGCAATACGCTAGTGGATGGGTCTTCAGATAGGCGGTTAGCTAATACACAACCGGCTGAGCCTGCACCTAAGATGATGTAGTCGTAGTTTTGTGTCAATTTTGCCTCTGGTGACTGGGTCGCCTAATTGCTTGCTAAGGTAGTGCTAGCTAATACCTAATAATAATTGAAATAGTGGCGGTCGTCCTAGGGATGCCAGCTAAAAAAACTCAATTTCAGATAAACTGCGCACGATCTCTTCCGTTGGGTAACCCAGATGTCGATTAATTTGAGTCTTAACATCAGATTGTCTGTATTGAGCTTAGCCGCGTGCTTTGCTTTAACTGCCTGTGGCGGTTATGGCCAAATACGCAATGATGAGCTTGAGCGGCTACGCTACGAAAAAGGATATTCACTCACTAAGGCATCCAAACGAGAGAAAGCCTACAACGATGTGCATCTTACTCTGTCGCTTTCGGGTGGGGGCACTAGGGCGGCTGCGTTCTCGTATGGCGTAATGCAGGCTTTGTCTAACACTAGGTCTTCTAAACAATCAGTCAATTTTAGTATGTTGGATGAGGTTGATGCCATTAGCTCAGTATCGGGTGGTAGTTTCACGGCGGCGTACTACGGTTTGTACGGCGATAAGATGTTTGACGATTATGAAAAAGCGTTTTTACGCCGTAATGTTCAAGGGGGTTTACTGAGATCGATACTGAATCCGTTTGAGTGGTTTAACGGGGATGGTCGAACTGAAGAAGCGATTAAGCTCTATGATAAGCACGTGTTTAAAGGAGCCACCTATGCTGACTTGGAAAAAGCAGACGGTCCCTTAATACTGATCAACGCAACCGATATTGCTAACGAAGTTCGTTTTTCGTTTGTTCAAGAGTATTTCGATTTATTGTGCTCTGATTTGTCTTCTTATTCGGTAGCGCGAGCGGTTACTGCATCCTCTGCAGTTCCATTGGTGTTTAATCCTTTGGTGCTAAAAAATTATAGTGGTTGCACTAAAGGTGTTCCGAAATGGTTGCGAGAGGCGCGCGAGCGAGCGATTGGAGATCCAGAATTGTCGCTGACCATTGATAATTTAATTCATTATTACGACAAAGACGCTCGACCATTTGCACATTTTGTTGATGGCGGAATTACAGACAACTTAGGCTTACGAGCAATGTATGACTTTGTTGAGATCGCAGGTGGTGCTAAAGGGTTTTTAGAGGTGGTGGGTAATAAAACGCCCAAGCGGATTGTCGTTATTTCTGTTGATTCAAGTGCCAGTACTCCCTCTACCATGGGAAGAACACTTAAGCGCCCATCCGTTGGTAATACGATTAACACCATCAGCCGCATACAGCTTCATCGGTATAACGTAGCCACTAAAAAGCTAACGCATCGGGTATTACAGGAATGGGCTGCCGATCTTTCTACGGATGAAGAAACGG
The DNA here is from genome assembly GCA_938028465.1 of uncultured Granulosicoccaceae bacterium. Lineage (GTDB taxonomy): Bacteria > Pseudomonadota > Gammaproteobacteria > Granulosicoccales > Granulosicoccaceae > Granulosicoccus. The sequence goes on from CALJAA010000025.1 coordinate 2,205, forward strand.
TAGATTACTATTTTATTGATCTGAATTTTGGTCAGTTAGTTAATCCAGAATTAATCGAATATCTGAATAACGTGCCTACTTCATTTAATTTGACAAACAAGCAAGTGACAAGATTAATAGATGCGGGTAGGCAGCTTGTGTTGGAGCACCCAGAGTTCAAACGTTTGCAGCGCGATATTAGTGCTGACTGACAGGAGCTCTTAACCCTGAGTAGGTATTTTCGTACCTTCGGCAATGTGTGTGACATTACTTTTTGGGTGTTGCAATCCAAGCAACAGGCTATCCGTTATTTTGTCGAGGTTTGCCGGTAGATCGAACACGATAGGTTGGCCAGGCGTTAACCAGCGCAGTGTTAGCCCATGCATAGAAGCCATTAACATAAAGATGGTGGCCTCCATGTCTAAATCTGAGCGAAGGTAGCCATCATCTATCGCTTGATTAAGTAAATGACGTAGCTGCTTTTCGTAGTAGCCTTGCGCGCGAAATATCAGACGAAACGCATTTGCGGCTTCATCACCGTGATCACAAAAGTGCATTAGCACGGTATAGATATTACGAACGTTTTCAGAATTGATGGCTTGCTCAATAGGGCCGCGTAAAAACGCTTTTAACTTGGCAAGTGACGTTGCGCCTGGTTGTTTTACGGCTTCTTCAGTAACACCTATTATAACGTTAATGGCTTCTTCAAAAACAGCGGTTACTAGATCGTCTTTGTCATCGAAATGCCAGTAAACCGCCCCACGCGTTAGGTTTGCTTCATCAGCTATTTCGTGCACCGTTGCTTTGGCAACGCCTTTTTTCAAAAACACTGAAATTGCAGCGCTTAGAATATCCCGACGAGTTTTTAATGCTTCCTGTTTTGATTTTCGAACCATGATGTTCTGCAACCGTTTCCATTCGTTGAAGCGGTGTAACCACCCCAATAATCGCTAATCATTACAAGTATTTCGAACGGCATCAAGTAACGCTATCAGTAATAACTAGTGAATATGGTGCCCATACGATTGTTTGTAATAATTGGTTTAAACAATTTATCTAGTAAATTGATATACATATGTACCACAACTTTGGCCGGTGGCGGTCAATTAAGTGCGGATTGACACAATCAGATACGCCAGTTACTTGGCAGACATTAGAGTATGTTTAACAATCAAGGATCTGGGTTAACCGTGTGGCCATCCACCGCAATAACCTGCCCACTAACCATGCGGCTATGCTCGCTTGCTAAGTAGGTTGCGGTTGCAGCGACGTCGGCGGCGGTAACCCATTTGCCCATTGATGTGCCTGAGGCATAGCCGTCGTAGAGGGATTGCTCGGTAACATTTTTGGCCAAAGCTTCGCGCTCTAACACGCCTTGCATGCGTTCGCCCTCAACAGAGCCTGGGCATATAGCGTTAGCACGGATACCAAATGGGCCCAACTCCATCGCTAGTGTTTTACAAAGCCCGATCACACCCCATTTGGCTGCGCAGTACGGCGCTCTATTTGGATACCCAAATAGGCCGGCAGTGGATGAGGTTAATATGATGTTGCCTGAACCAGCTTGCTTCATCAGCGGTACGGCATATTTGCAAAATAAAAACCCGCCTTCAAGGTTCACCGAGACGCATCGTTGCCACTGCGCTAGATCGATATCTTCAATCAAAGCGGTAGGGCCCGCTATACCAGCGTTCGCGCACAGGCAATCAATGGTTCCCCATGTCTTGGTTAGTTCAACAAAGAGTTTTTTGACCGCGGATTCATCGGTAACGTCTAGTGCGGTACGGCGCCATGTTTCAGGGCAATTTGCCAAGGCATCGTTATCAATATCGACAGCCCAAACATCAGCGCCTTCATTGGCAAACGCTTCGCACATAGCAAAACCGATACCACTGCCACCAGCGGTGACAAGTACTTTTTTAGACATTGGAGTGCCTTTAATTTGAGCCGCGAAACGCGTTTTGACGATAGGGTAATGATTGGCTGCGGAGTTGTCTAGTCATCCCCGCGCTGCTCAGTCATCCCCGCGAAGGCGGGGATGACTGAGCTGCGCGAGGGGATGGCTGGGCATTAGCTACTTACGATTAGTCAACTTATAGTTTGCTGGTACTTGCATAGCGCTAAGTCTGACATTTTGCATATCGATACTAGTGATTTCTCTTACGTAGCCAAAGATCGGTGCCATTTGAATTTCCTTCTTTTTAGCTTCCTCAACCTTTTTAACTTTTTGTTTAACCACTTGCTTAGTCACTGATGCTAACAAGCCCTTAAAGCTTGACGTATTTAGTGTGTCTTCTTGTTGGGCAGCGGCTTCCTTTTCTGCAACTCCACAAGCTTCAGCTTTAGCATTCCATTCAACCTTAGTCGAAATTGGCATACCCGTAATCGGTGTTTGCTTGCCAGCAAGGTTGGTGATTTTTTGTCTAACGTCATCAGGCAATTCTTCCATCAAGAATCGAACGAAAATTGCCATGGCATCTGCTGGAATAGCGCCGCTGATTCCACCCAACTCGCCAGCTTCTCGTGCGAGTAAAGCTGCCTTTGCATCAGCAAATTTTTTCTGCATCTGTATAGCTTCAGTGGCACCACCATCACCTGGTGTTGTCCAAACTGTCGATGTGATGACATGAGCCGTTTTACGAGCTTGATCATCTTGGTATTCCAATATCCAGTTAAGTACGAATTCATCAGTGGGAAAGTTATTGATTACACGTTGTTGGCCTGTTTTTTTTACTGAGAGATCAAGCTTACTTAACGTTATGTTGCACTGATCTTCTGACGCCGTTTCTTCGCTTTCTTGGCCTGCAAAAATATTTTCTCTGAAGGATGCTAATGCGCCACAACCTTTAACTTCACATTCCGTGTAATTTTTCTTTCGGTTATCCATTTGCCAAACCAGGTTTTTATCTAAGCGGGTGATGTTGCTGCGGCTCTGTTTTTTGCCCAGCTTGCTCAGCACATCACCAGTAAACTTAAAATTTTGATCTTGTCGTTCCATCTCGCCATTGGTGTACACGGTTTCCGTACCACTATTAGCGAAAAAGCCTTTGAAGCCAAAATTAGTCACATTGGCAGAGGCCACTGATGTCATGATTTCGGGTGTGGTATCAGGCTTTGGTGGAGTTTTGCATGCAATAAGCATGGTGCTGGCGAGAGAGATTGCCAAAATGTTTCTGAACAACATGGGGTTGAAGCTCCTTGGTGGTGATAGTTAATGCTCAGCCCAAACGAATATGGGGTAAACACGTGTCGTTATACTAGCCCAGTCAGTCCGGTATGCGACAAATATCAGCAACATGTGCCCAATAGGGCCTGATTTTGTTCCAATTGTCCTAAAATACAGGCTGTCTCATTAATAATTTTACTGCGTCATGTCTGAGCCAGATCATAGTAAGTACGTTGTTAAAGACCTCATCTCTGCCAAGGCGATTGCGGCACGCATTGAGGCAATGGCTAATGAGATTGAATCGATATTTGCAGATAGCCAGCAACTCGTGGTGGTTGGGTTGTTACGCGGCTCGTTTATGTTTATCTCTGACCTAGTTCGAGAGTTAAATTTGCCAGTCGAAGTTGATTTTATCGAAACATCCTCATATGGTGATTCGATGGAATCATCCAGGGAAGTGCGCATCTTAAAAGATCTGCGCGGTGAGATAAAAAATAAAGATGTGTTGGTGGTGGAGGATATCGTTGATACTGGCCACACCTTGCAGCACGTGATCAAATTACTTAATTCTAGAGAGCCAGCACGCCTAGTTGTCTGTGCATTATTGGATAAGCCTGCACGTCGTGAGGTTGATGTGCAGGCAGATTTAGTAGGATTTGAAATACCCGACGAGTTTGTTGTTGGGTATGGTATTGACTATGCTCAACGTAATCGAAACTTGCCGTATATCGGTACAGTGAAGTTTTTAGATGATTGATTTACCAGGCACGAACTGGGCCTGTATCCAAGTGTACAAAGTCGGAACCGGCATAGTAACCTACGCCACCTAGCTTCATTCCCATAGCAGTATCACGTACCTGAGTTGTCTTTACGCCACGGATACGGATATCGATTGCGCGCCCCACCATGTGAAAACTCTTCTTGGCTACGCCAGTGCTGGCGCTTCTGCTTCTAAGCATGTTGTTTGTTTTAGGAGAACGATAACCAGAAATAACTTCGATGGTGTTTTCAACACCTAATCGAGTTTGTAATTCATGTAGCTGGCAAAGTAACTGTGGATCTATGCCTAGCACTTCGTTTTGACGATGATCCCGTAGTAGATGATCAAACTGAGATAGGTTGTTAAGCAGAAATTCCCCATTCTCTTCAAATGCTTCAAACAACGTTTCACCGGTGTGCGTGTTGTACAAATTCAGTGTTTTAGCTGAGGCGGTTGAAGATGCATGGCCCATTTTAATTGAAGCGATTAGGGCGGCTGACGTGCCAATAAACTGGCGTCTAGTTAGGTTTCGCATGATCGTGTTCGTTCTTATTATTATTTGAGCGCATTTTAATATCAGCATGCTCGAGGCGATATGCGCTAGGCCACGAATTAAGCATCTGGCGTCACAGGGCGCCTGAATTTGTGTATTAGATGGGGAACTACTTCGCAATTACTACTGAGAGCCGCTTAATGATTGGCCCCGCGGGTAAGCAATTCCTTGCTTGGGCGTGACAATTGCTCTGCATGTGACCGTTAGTTGCAACTAAAAAGCGGAATATCTGTGAATTATATTGCTATTTCAGCCGTATTGATCATATGGGGTATGAGCGTGTCCAGTGGTTTTGGGCAAGCAAATGTATCGCCGCCGTCAAAACACCAACAGTTCAGTTTGGTAGATAGCGGAGTCGATGATGCTCAATATCTTGCTCAAACAATAGCTGACCGAAGTGAGGTAGGTATCCTCACGGCCGACCAACAGCCGTTAGTCAGTATCTTGGATCAGCTTAGAGCCAATCCAGATGTAACCGATCTGCATGTGTATTCTCATGGAGAAGCCGGTCGACTATCGTTAGGTGGTCAGACAATCGATATGGAAAATCTATCGGCTAATCAAGTCAACACGCTTAAAGCGATTGGTGATGAATTAGGCCAGCAGGGCGGAATATATTTTTATGGTTGCAATTTAGCAGCAGGCGATACTGGACAAAGCCTAGTAAATAAATTGGCTGACACTGCTGGTGTTGATGTTTGGGCATCAGATGATCTTACTGGTTCAAATGCATTGGCGGGTGATTGGCAGTTGGAAGTTGCCTCAAGCAATAGAATAGCTAAATCAATTGAAGTTACCGATTATCAAGCCACTCTAAATTTAATAGTAACGCCAACGTTAGACCCAACCGAGCTAGTTAACTTGGTGATGGACCCAGCTAATCAAAACGTAGTGGTTGATAGCGTGACGGTATTTGGAGTCGATGGTCAGATTGCGAAATTCACAAACGGTTTGAGCATACCGGGTTTTGTGGCCTTTGAAGAAGGCATTATTATAAGTTCTGGTACCGCTGTAGCGATTGAAGGGCCAAATACCGCCGATAATACTGGCACCAATGTCACTGCACTTGCCGGTGCCGATGGAGACGTAGATTTTAATGCGCTAACGTCAGCGCCGCAGGGTACGTTTGATGCTGCCTATATAGAAATAGCTTTTACCCCGCAACAAAACAGTATTCAAGGTTCGTTTGTATTTGCCTCTGAAGAATACAATGAGTACGCCCCACCTGCCGGCGTTGATAGCCCGAACAATACTTACTATGACGTTATGGCATTTTTTGTCAATGGTGTTAACTATTCTGTTACCGCTGCTGGCGAAAACGTATCAATTAATACGGTCAACGAAACGCTTAATGCTGCGGACTTTATCACCAACGATCCAACTGATGGCACACCAACACCCGTCAGTATTGCCCCTGATGGATTCACCAAGCGATTGATCTGGACTGCGCCGGTGAATATTGGTGTGACAAATACTTTGAAATTTGGTGTTGCCGATGGTGGTGATGCAACTTACGACTCTTGGTTGCTAATCGATAAGTATGCGTTTGAAGTACTTCAAGCCCCAGTTAATGTAGATCTTGCAATTTCAAAAACTGACAATCTAACAGAAGTGGTTACAGGTAACCCGATTACTTACGAATTTACAGTAACTAATACTGGCAGCGTTGCTACTGGGCGAGAGATTGTTCTTGTTGACACCTTGCCAGCCGGTGTAACGGTAAACGGAGGCAGTGCAGAGGCGGTTGTCGAAGTTGGCCCGAATGCAGAAGAGTGGAACTGCCAATCGAATGCAGCAACACCACAAGTTGTCACGTGTAAAAGTACCGTGCCTATACAAACAAATGTGGGTAATAACTCGACGGTGTTGGGTTTCGTTACCGATCCTATAACTGAGGCTCCTGGTGCGACGCTTGTGAATAGTGTCGTCATGACGTCAGATGACATTGATATCTCAAGTGGTAACAATACAGCTTCTGATAGTTCGCTTGTTACGGCTAGTGATACAGCAGCGCCAGTAGCGAGCCTGACTGGTGTGCCTATTCTAATAGGCAATACGGATCCGTTTACTGTTTCGGTGGCGTTTAACGAGGATGTCACCGGTGTAGATTTATCTGATCTATCTGTAGTGGGAGGTGTTGCTAGTAATTTAGTCAGTGTGGATGGTCGTCATTACACGGCCGTTATCACGCCTGACGGCACGGGCGATGTTGTGGTGGGCGTAATTGCAGGTGCAGCACAAGATGCAGCGGGCAATGCCAATGCTGCTACGGCGACACAAACAGCCACCTTTGCTGCAAGCGCTGTAGAACTAAACCTGCTTAATGTGCCAGCGCAAACGTCTGGTACCTCTCCATATACTGTGACATTTGAATTTTCAGAAGATGTTGTTGGCTTTGATGCCAGTGATATTACCGTTATCAACGGCATCGCAAGCAACTTTGTCGTAATCGATGCCAATACTTACACAGCTGACGTGCAAGCAGACGGTACTGGGGATGTTCAGATTCAAGTACTGGGTGGTGCTGCTCAGGATACCGCTGGAGTCGATCAAACCTTGTCGGCCAGTGGTACAACAACTCTGAATTTATCAGCACCCACTGTGGTGGTTTCGGGCCAGCCTGCGGTTATCAATGCGGCTAACAGTTACCCATTGGCAGTTGACTTTAGCGAAGACGTTACCGGTTTTGATACAGCTGATATAAGCCTTTCCAATGCAACCATTCTAAGCATTGTGCCTAATAGTGGAAGCAGTTATACCGTTACCGTACAACCTGATGGTAATGGTGATGTTGCCATCGTCATCCCGGCGGACTCAGTGATAGATGTTGCCAGCAATGGCAATGTCGTTAGTAACACGGTTAATACCATTTTCGATTCGACCGGGCCGCAACCAATTATCACAGGCTTACCGGTGCGTACCAATTCGGGCTTAGCCTTACCCATCACAATAACGTTTGATGAGCCGGTTGCTGGTTTTGACATCACTGACTTACAAGTGGTGAATGGTAGTGTCGCTAATTTTGCGGCAATTGATAGCCAAACGTTTACAGCCGATGTGATGCCGAATGGTCTAGGCGATATAGACGTAACAATACCCGCTGCAGCGGCATCGGACACGATTGGAAACCTGTCTTTGGTAGCAGCCCCAGTGATGGTTTTGTATGACGATACGCCGCCCACTTTAACCATTGCGCCAGTCACTGGCGATAACATTATCAATGCGCTTGAAGATGACACCGATGTTGTTGTGTCAGGCAGCAGCGTAGGCCTTGAAAATGGCCAAACGGTGACAGTGGCGATCAACGGCACTGACTACACGACTACAGCCAATAATGATAGTTGGAGTGTCACTTTGCCAGCCGCTGTTGCGCAATTGCTCGATCCTACAGAGCAAATAACAGCTAACGCGATTGATCTTGCCGGAAATGCAGCCCCAACTGCGACGACAGATCTTATCCACGACACGGCAGCCCCGGCGGAACCAGTAGTGAGCAGTTTGCTCACGAATAACGTGCAGCCAACGATAATGGGTAGTGCAGTGCTCGAGGCTGGTGATATTTTACAAGTCACGGTTGAAGGCGTTACCTACACGGCTGGCGCTGGTGACCTTGTAGTCAATCCGGATGATAGTTGGGAGCTTGCGATTCCAGCGACACAAACACTACCAGAAGGTGTGTTTAGTGTTGACGCAATAGTGACAGATTCATCGGGTAACGTCTCGGCAGACGTCACCGCTAACGAAGTTGTCGTTGACATAACCGCGCCAACGAATCCGCTGGTAGCGCCAGACTTAACATCACTAAGCGATAGTGGCAGTGTCGATACTGACAACGTCACGCAAGATGCTACCGGTGAGTTTACGGTTTCCTCTGGTACGTTAACAGCTGATGAGGTTGTTACGCTCTATGCTAATGGTATCGCATCCGGTACTACTGTTGTATTAGCAGATGGTTCATTCTCAGCTGATATCACATCACTAGCCGATAGTATCTACGCAATCCAATACAGCGTTACGGATGCGGCTGGCAATGAAAGCGGGCTTTCGCCTTCGCTAAATGTCACGGTGGATACTGTCATTGCTGCGCCGACAATCGACGGCCCCATAGCAACTGATGATGTCATCAATGCCGCAGAGCAAAGTGCTGTGCTGGTATCGGGTACTGCTGAGCCCAACAGCTTGGTGGTGATCTCATTCATTGATACGGTTAATCCGGATGTAACTGCGCAGGCTGTAACGGATGCCGCCGGTAATTATTCGTTGCTCGGTAGTGAGGTAGATATTCAATCACTGGCTGAAGGCAACATTACTATTAGTGTTACAGCGACCGATTTGGCAGGCAACAGTGAAATATCCGCACCCACTATCGTCGCGCTAGATGCAAATCCTCCGGCGGTTCCTGTCATTGATACGTTAATCACTAACAGTGACACTCCGCAACTAACAGGTAGCGTTGCTCTTGTGCCTGGTGATCAATTCGAAGTTGTTGTTAACGGTGTTACCTATGTTAATGGCGATAGCAATTTAGTTGTTGATGGGGCGGGTGAATGGACTCTCGATATTCCCGTTGGCAATGAGTTGTCAGAAGCGCAATACGAAATACTCGCCACTGTAATTGATAGCAGTGGTAATAGTTCGGTCGATGCTAGTAGCAGTGAGCTCACTATTGACTTGACGCCGCCTGCAACACCGAGTGTTGTCACCAGCGTGCAGGGCACGGACTTACCGACTATCAACGGTACAGCAACTTTATCTCCAGGTGAGAGCTTGGCCGTAGTCGTTGATGGCGAAACGTACACTGAAGGCACGGACTTAGTTGTTACCGGCACTAATTGGCAACTCACTATACCGACAGGCAATGAGATTGCTGATGGCGTATTTTCGGTTGATGCCGTCATTACAGATGCTGCGGGTAACAGTACGCCAGATATCAGTGCGAACGAATTGACAATAGATACCGTGCTGCCGGCTAGCCCAACAGTGACTGCGCAAACAACGAATAACACTCAGCCAGTACTAATGGGTACTGCCATCGTAGAAGCGGGAGAATCCCTGAGCGTTACGGTAAATGGCGTAACGTACACCGAAGGTGACGGCAATCTTGTTCTGAACCCGGATGATACATGGGTGCTAATGATACCTTCAGCCAATGCTGTGGTAGAGGGCACCTACAACGTTGATGTACAAGTAACCGATGCTGCTGGTAACTCTTCGACTGAGAGCACCGTTGGCGAATTGGTAGTCGATACCACCTCTCCGGTAGTGCCAGCAATCGCGCCCAATTTACAGGCGGCTAATGACACGGGTGTAAGCGATGTCGATAACGTGACATCAACGATTGATAATACCTTTGACGTACCGCCTGGTACTGCTAATCCGGGTGACACTGTTGTGTTGTACGCGGATGGAGTAGAGGTCGCTACAACTATTGTGGCTGCTGATGGTAGTTTTGTCGCAAGTGCCAGTACGCTAACAGATGGTAGTTATGCAATACGTTACACGCTTGCAGACGAGGCAGGTAACGTTAGCGCCTTGTCGCCCACATTAAACATTGAGATCGATACATCGACAACGCTGCCGTTGATTGATCAACCAATTGAAGTCGATAATGTCGTTAACATCGCTGAACAATCGGATGTATTGATAAGCGGCACCGCCGAAGCGAACTCGCAAGTGTTGGTCACTCTAACTGATGCATCACTACTTAGTGTGCAACAAGTGGTTACTACTGATGGTAGTGGTGTATGGAGTTTAACCGGGCAGGAGCTTGACATGAGCTCTTTGCAAGATGGCGTGATTGAGGTCACGGCTGATGCGACCGATGTGGCTGGAAACACACAAGCGGCAACACCTGTTGCTATCGCACTAGACCGCGTTGTACCCGTTGTCACAATCGACCCAATTGCAATCGATAATATTATTAACGCGGTGGAGGATGATGCCAGTATTGCGATAAGCGGTGCAGTGGCTGATGTCGAAGACGGCCAGAGTGTGTCGATAACGCTAAATGGTAAAAGTTACTCTGCGGTAGTTGTTGGTGGCGTTTGGTCATTTGCGCTACCAGCGCTCGATGCTCAAGCACTTTCACTTACTACTACGCTTACGGCGGATGTGAATAATGCCAACGGTAATTCAGCTGTTCAGGCAACAGCTGTACTTACTCATGACACTACTATCCCAGAAATCACTGTTAATCCTGTTGCGCTAGATAATATCGTTAACGCTACTGAAGATGATAGTGATGTAGAGATCAGTGGCACAAGCGTTGGTATCGAAGATGGACAACAGGTTGCCATTACTCTAGATGGGCAAGTTTATAACGCGACTGTTACTGCGGATACTTGGACGGTTACAGTACCAGCAGCGAATGCACTCGCGCTTCCAGCTAGCACAACTTTAACGGCCGATGCGCAAGATGTAGCGGGTAATGTTGCCACTCAACAAAGTGTGATTGTGATTCATGACGTTATCGCGCCGTCAGTTGCAATAATTAATACCGTTATCGCTAATGCTGCAAATAGCAGTAGCTATACGGTATCAGGCAGCTGTACACCAGGTGACAACAATGTCGTTGTACAAATATCGGGCGCTACACCTGTATCGCAGGCAGTACTGTGTAATGCGAGTGGAGAGTGGACGGCTGCGTTTGATGTAAGCGCGATTGCCGATGGCAGTGATGTCATTGTTGTTGATGCAACACAAACTGATATTGCTGGCAACACTGCAACTGCACCCTCTGTGTTGCAAGATAAAAACGTATCGATTCCATCGATTAGTATTGGAGTCGTGGCGGGTGATAATTACGTTAATGCCGTTGAAGATGACACTGATGTTGTTATCTCGGGTACTTCTTCTTCGATAGAAGATGGTCAAAGTATTCAAGTAGTTGTAAACAGCATTGTCTACTCTGGATCAGTGTCGGGTGGTACCTGGAGTGTGACGGTACCTGCGGCTAATGTACAAGCATGGAGCCCGAGTGAAGCAATCACTGCCGATGGTAGCAATATCGCTGGCACTGCCGCAGAAACCGCTCTGTCAAGTGTCAGCCACGACACAACACTGCCTGCAACACCAGCGGTCACAGTGTTAGTTACCAACAGCACTCAACCAACAATTTCGGGTACCGCAACATTAGCGCCGGGTGACGTACTCAGTGTGACCGTCGGTGGTCAATCGTATGCAGCGGGTGATGGATTTTTAGTTGTTAATCCCGATGGTACTTGGGTGCTAAGTGTTGACCAGCCTTTAACGCAGGCAGTCTACGATGTGATGGTCACAGTAACGGATGTGGCTGGAAACTCTGCATCAGAGGTTACCGTGGGCGAGCTGACGGTTGATACAACGAGCCCCGCAACACCATTGGTAGCACCCGATCTGACCATTGCTAGCGATTCTGGCATTGCTAACTCAGACGATATTACAAACGTTGCGAACGCTGTATTTTCGGTACCAGCAGGTACCGCTACAGCTGGCGAAACAGTAGAGCTATTTGCAGGTGTGCTAAGTATTGGTACTGGCATTGTTAATCCAGATGGTAGTTTTGAAATTGCGACAGCCATTGTTACGGATGATCAACACGCCATCAGTTATCAATTGACAGACGTCGCAGGTAACACAAGTTTAAATTCTCCGACATTAAGCGTGACGCTTGATACGCAGATTGTACAACCCTCACTCACTATACCGGTGGCTGGTGATGACTATATCGGCATAGACGAAGCCACAACGGTCGTCGTTAATGGCACAGCTGAAGCTGACTCTACATTGGTGGTGACGTTCTCCGATGGCATTAGTACAGATGTCACAGCAACAGTCACGGCTGCGGTGGATGGTAGCTGGACGGCGACGGTTGATGTATCTGGTTTAGCAGATGGATCATTGGCCATTGATATTGAATCTACGGATATCGCGGGCAATACCTCAACATCTGCTACGCATAACGTCGAGCTTGATACCGTGCCAGGTGCGATACCGACGGTCGATCAACTCGCTACTAACACGGGTACACCCACACTAACGGGTACGGCAGTGCTGGCAGCAGGCGATGAACTAGCAGTTGAGGTAAATAACATTGTGTACAGCGGGGGTGCAGGAGCCTTGGCTGTTAACCCGAATAATACTTGGGTGCTAACCTTGCCAGCTGGTGATGCATTGTTGGATGGTCAGTATGAAGTTCTTGCAACGATCACTGATTCTGCTGCAAACATAACCACTGATGCTACAACAACAGAGCTACTGATCGATACGGTCGTACCAACGGCACCCATAGTCGATGCTTTGGTAACTGCGGGTAACACACCTGTGTTAACTGGTTCGATGACGTTATTGGCCGGTGAAGAGCTAGAAGTTACGCTTAATAGTATTACTTACACATTGCTTGATCAGGAGCTTACCGACAATGGTGATGGTACTTGGTCGTTGGCTGTTGATAACGCCAACGCCTTGAACGACGGTATATATGAAGTGATAGCTAGTGTGGTAGATGCTGCAGGCAACGTTGCGTCTGATAGCACAATCAATGAGTTGCTAGTCGATACAATGCCACCGACAGTACCGACCGTCTCGCCAGTTATTAGTAATCTTGATACGCCTCAAATAACTGGTACGGCCACCGTGCTGCCGGGTGAAATGCTAGTCGTTACGGTTAATACAATTGACTATATACCTGGTGATGGCGCTTTAGTCTATAACAACTCTGGCAACTGGACATTAACTATCCCGATTGAAAATGCCGTTGCTGATGCTACCTACGATGTAACCGCCACCGTTACTGATTTAGCAGGTAACGCAAGTGTTGATACAACTTCACAGGAGTTAGCGGTCGATACTACAGTGCCACTGGTGCCCACTGTAAATAGTGTCATAGCCAATACTGAAACTCCAACGCTGAGCGGAACGGCAACAGTTGCTACTGGCGAGATATTGCAAGTTACTGTAGCTGGCGTTACCTATGTAGAAGGTAATGGTCAACTCAATTTGACAGGAACAGATTGGATTCTTGATATCCCAATAGGCAACGAACTATCGCAAGCGGTATATAACGTCGCGGCAGTTGTCACAGATAGCGCGGGTAACGTAAGCACTGATACTACGCTAAGCGAGCTAACTGTAGACACCACTGCCCCAGCGATACCCACTGTGGTAACGCAAATCACTAACACAGCAACACCAGTAATCAGTGGTACCGCCAATTTAAACAATGGTGAAAGCCTAAGCGTTACTGTTGATGGTGTTGAGTACACCACCGCAAATGGGTTGAGCGTCATAGACAACAATTGGTTCTTAGCAATACCCGCTGGTGCGGCACTAACTGAAACAACTTACTCAGTTACTGCAGTGGCTATGGATTTGGCAGGTAACAGCGCCTCCGACACAACAATTGATGAGCTATTCATCGATTTGACAGCACCATCGATAACGCTAGACGCGATCGCGATCGATAATATTATTAATGCAACAGAAGATGATACTGATGTTGTAATTTCAGGAAGCACTGTGGGCGTTGAAGCAGGAGAATCGGTGAGCGTTACTATCGATGGTGGTATTGCTTTGATTGCAACGGTCGATGCAGCCGGTCTATGGTCAACTGTTTTACCTGCGAGCACTGCACAATCACTAAATGCATCAGTAATCGTGTCAGCTGATGTACAAGATGCTGCTGGCAACGATGCTGTTACTGCTACTCAGGTGCTCGTGCATGATGTTGATGTGCCAATTGTGAGTATCAATGCGGCAACCGTTATTAATTCACAAAATGTCAGTAACTACACCTTGTCTGGAACCTGTACTGCGGGTGAAGAGGATGTGCAGCTCAGCGTGTCGATCGGCACACCTGCAATTCAAGCGGTTGCTTGTGATGTAGCTGGTGAATGGCAGGCAGTTGTTGATTTTACTGCAGCGGCAGAAGGTGCTGCTGTTGTTCAGGTGTCAGCTTTGCAATCAGATGCTAGTGGTAACACCAGCGCTACCGCAACGACGGATCTTAATAAAGACACTCAAGGGCCAGGTATCGCCATTAGTGACAACGGTAGTGGTGGAGATGATTTTTACAACGCATTTGAACATACCAATATCGCAATATCCGGTACGACTACCAATGTAGA
>CALJAA010000026.1 GCA_938028465.1 uncultured Granulosicoccaceae bacterium
AATTCCACCCTACTCTTTAAGCTTCTAAAAAAACCGTTTAGTAAATCAAGCCTCTCTAACGCTGTTCGACAAGTGTTAGAAGACTGATCGCTCAACCATTACTCAAATACTTGATCAACAACTAAGGATGCCAGCGCAAGGTCTTGCACACCTAGGCCGGTTAGATCGATTAGAGAAAGATCTGCTCCAGAAAAATCCGCTGTAGTCTTTTCGCCGGCGAGCAAATCACAAAAGTATACATCCGCATCATCTGCCACGACGCCTTCGCGCACTGCTGCACCGAAGTCCCCATGGTGTTTGTCTGCAGAGCGTCCATAGATTGCAACTTCGTTTAGCTTCAGATGAGACATAATGACTTGTGCCTGTAGTAGCGCTTGCGTACCGGTACCGATAACACCTAACGTTGCATTTTTATCTACCTGCGCCAGTTCTGCCGCTAATGCACCCGCGGCTGCGGTACGTATTTGTGTTAACCAACCATATAAAACGTTACTTTTTCGCAGGCCCGGTTGATGCGCCAATCGTAAGTGGTGCATCCAGTAGTTCTGTTAAGGGTGCTTTGTCTGGACTGTCAATAATATCGAGTAGCATCATTGCTGCGCGTTCACCTGCATAGCGTACTGATGATCTCGTTGCTGTGAATTGCGGTATATCGTCATCATTTTGAAAATATGAGAGCTCGTCGTCATGAATTATGACTGAGATGTCGCGCCCCATTTCTAGCCCTGCCTTATGTATGGCGCGTCGCACACCCAACGCGCCGACATACGATGACACAAGAAAAGCAGTTGGGCTTTCGCTTTGATTTAAGGCGGCGGAAGCAGCGTTAAAACCATTAGCTTCAGTTAGGTCACCTGAATAGATTGAGTTAGCGCCGATGTTGATCTGCTCATCAGTTAGCGCATCAATATAACCTTGGCTTCTTCGTTGCGCAAAATTTAAGGAGTCGCTGCCATTGACTAAGCAAATGTTTTTATGGCCCAGGTCCATCAGCAGTTTGGTAGCTTGATAAAATGCCCGACGATTATTCATATCAATCCAGGAATACTCTGATTGATTACTATGATCACGGCCATGCACTACAAACGGTAGTTGGAGCTGCTGCAATAAGGTAATCCGAGGATCATTAATGCGAGGTGTATGGACAATAACGCCATCGACAGATCCCTTTGAAGCGATCTGTCGATAGATTGATTCTTCAGAATCTTCGTTGGCTATCGTTAGTGAAAGTTCATAGCCTCGCTTAGAATAGGCCCGGCTAGCGCCAGCGATAAAATCCCCAAAGATGGGATTGAAAACTTCGGTTGAGTTGATCGGTATGATGTGCCCGATAGTCATTGCCTTGCCCGTGGCAAGCCGGGTGGCACGTGAATTTGGGAGGTAGCCGTGTTTGCGCGCCGCTAGCTTAACTCGCTCACGGGTGTGCTCATTGACTTCCGGATAGTTATTTAGAGCGCGACTTACCGTGGTTTGAGACAGGCCGAGTTGATCTGACAGCTGTTTGAGGTTCACAGTTACACGATTGATTTAAAGCGCTTTGGTTAGGGCATATTAACTAGGCTATTACGTTAAATGCAAGCCTAATTCGGGCGTAATAGTGCTTATTTATATCGAAAAAGCGCTCATTTGCATGAGCGCTGGCTTCGGTATTGACACTACTCTCCACGTCGTTGATACTTGGTGTTCCAAGGCGCTTTGATGCCATATATATTCACTTCGGAGAAGATTGATGAACTACAAATTTGGAGCGGTGGCCAGCGCATTGGCTGTTGCAGCGACTATGTACGCCAACCCAGCGCTTGCAGAGGTTTGCGATACCCCAACTGCATTGGGCGATTTAGGCAAGTTTGATGGCGAAACTATCACCATCATGGGTTCGATGGAAGGTAATGACGAAGAAATGCTAACTAACGCAGTCAGTTGCTTTGAAAAAGCAACAGGTGCGGTAGTGAAGTATTCTGGTTCTCGTGATTTCGCGGCGTTAATTGTTGCTGATCTACGGTCTAACAACGCCCCTAACATCGCGATTTTCCCACAGCCAGGCCTTGCTGCTGATATGGCAAAAGAAGGCCATCTAACGCCTTTGGGTCAAGCTTCTGCAGATTGGATGACTGAAAACTATGGTGCGGGCTCTTCATGGGCTGCTTTGGGCACATACGCTAACGCTGATGGCAAAGAAGATTTTTATGGCTTTGCTTACAAAATGGATCTCAAATCACTCGTTTGGTATTCGCCAGAGCAGTTCGAAGACAACGGTTATGAAATCCCTGACACCATGGAAGGCCTACTCGCCCTATCTGACCAAATGGTTGAAGATGGCAACACGCCATGGTGTATTGGTGTTGAGTCTGGCAACGCAACTGGTTGGACAGCCACCGACTGGATGGAAGACTTAATGCTTCGTACCACCACTCCAGAAAACTATGATCGTTGGGTTTCAAACGACCTTCCATTCAATAGCCCAGAAGTGGTTAACGCAATGGAAGTATACGGTCAGTTCTCTCGTAACGATGACTATGTTGCCGGTGGCGCATCTTCAGTTGCAACGACCTTCTTCGGTGATGCTCCAAAAGGTTTATTCTCTAGCCCAGCATCTTGCATGATGCATCGTCAAGCGTCGTTTATTCCTTCTTTCTTCCCGAAAAAAGGTGAAGAAGTAGCGAATGGCGAAGCAGATTTCTTCTACTTCCCTCCTTACGAATCAGCAGATCTAGGTAACCCAGTACTGGGTGCTGGTACGCTTTGGACTATGACCAAAGACAGCCCCGCTACTCGTGCATTCTTTGAGTACCTAAAAGAAGCGTCTGCACACGAAGTTTGGATGGGCCAAGGTTCATTCTTGACTGCTCACAAAGGCGCTAACTTAGATGCTTACGCTACTCCGGCGCTACGTAAGCAAGGCGAGATTTTATCTAACGCCACTACGTTCCGTTTTGACGCCTCTGATCTAATGCCTGGCGCTATTGGTGCTGGCGCTTTCTGGTCAGAAATGACTGCATTTGCAAACGGCCAAGATACTAAAAAGACTGCAGATAACATTCAGTCTGCTTGGGATGCAATTAAGTAAAACCAGTTATGCAAGCTCATATAGTTAAGAGCTTTCTAGGTTGTTAAATTAAGGCGTGCAAGGTTTATCTTGCGCGCCTTTTTCCCTTCCATCGATCCTTTTCAAATTGGTACATGATTATGGGTTCCTACAAGCCGATTCTTGCGGGTAACGGTTTCGCCATTGCACTAACCGTGATCTTCGTTTTACCGATCACTGCTATTTTGGCTTACGCCGCTACATCCCCACTAGATGATGCCATGGTTCAACTCGGTAGTTGGCTGCATGAATCTCGCGGTTGGACGGCATCGTTATTGGAAACCCAAGAACGCTTTGCCAAGATCGGCTTTGCGATTCGCTCAATCGTGATCGCCGTGGGCGTATCTTTTTTGTATTTTTGGCTTACCAATTGGCTTAACCAAGGTTTGGCGCGGCGAGCATCAAAGGGGGCTTGGGGTAAGGAGTCTTACATCATAGAGGCTATTCAGCCTTGGATATTTGTTGGCCCTGCTTTAGTGCTGCTAATACTTTTTTTGTTTGTGCCAGCGTTTTCTACATTAAGCCTATCATTTCAAGAAGCCGATGGCACACGAACCTTTAGTAACTACGCGTTTCTTTGGGAGCCAGCATCCCTAGGCTACGAGCAATTTCGATATGCGATGCGTAATAGTCTTATGTGGCTTGTGCTGGTCCCCACCGTTTGTATTTCTCTGGGTTTGTTAATTGCGGTACTTGCTGATTCAGTGCGCTGGGGAATCGTGGCAAAGACGCTTATTTTTATTCCTATGGCTATCTCTTTTGTCGGCGCTGCCATTATCTGGCGAAACATTTTTGCAGGCGGCGGCATCCAACCGCAAGAGGCCATCAATGGCCTTACACCCTCTTACCAAATTGGTTTGCTCAAATCGCTAATGGGGCATACAGCAGCTTATAATGAACCGTTGTACAGCTTGAAATTTTGGGGCAACTTCTTTTTGATGTGGATTCTGGTTTGGGTGCAAACCGGTTTTGCAATGGTGATTTTTTCAGCCGCTCTACGCGGAGTGCCAGAGGATACGATAGAGGCAGCAACCATTGACGGAGCCAACCCGTTTCAAATGTTTTTCCGTATCAAACTACCGCAAATATACTCCACCGTTGTTGTCGTATGGACAACCTTAGTCATCTTAGTGTTAAAGATGTTCGATATCCCCTATGCCTTATCAGCCAATGATGACGACAAATTACTGCTTGCTACCATGATGGAAAATGCGCGTAACAATTGGTCAGTTGGTGGTGACAACGTGGATAATCTATTCGCAGCGATCGCTGTGATGCTGATGGTGACTGTTTTACCCAATATGATTTTTAACGCGCGGCGCTTGCGGCGTGAACAACGAGAGATGGGACATTGAGGGTATTGATATGACACGTACACTTAAACATGTTGTCCTGCTGTTAATCGTATTTATCTGGGTACTGCCCTTTGTCGCGCTGGTAACCACATCGCTACGCTCGGAAACTGCTTCGAAAACATCCGGCTTTTGGACTGCATTCACACCTACAGAGCTGGGCCATCGCTTTGGTACCCACGACAAAGGAGAAACACAACCTTTTGTCACGATGAGCGGTAATATTTTTGAAAGGCTCAATAAAGATCGCGACAGCTTCATTATTGAAGGCGATGTTGAATCGATATTGTTTAAAGGGCGTTTACCCGACCCGGATAACCCCGGCAAAACTAAGCTACTGCGTCAGTTGATTTACGCTGGCGAAACAATGGATGTACGCGATGGGAAATTCGTATTTCAAACTAACGGGGATTTCACGTGGACATTCCCAGAGGCTTCTGCACCCAAACCCAAAAACTTAGTGACCTTCATTAATCAGGATCCAGTGTTCGGTACGGATGCATACGTTGAAGTCTTGTTTGAAAACAAAAACGTAACCAACGCACTTATTTCGTCTTTTATCGTCACCATTCCCGCTACGATTATCCCGATTACTATTGCAGCGTTTGCCGCCTATGCATTTGCATGGATGCGGTTTCCAGGCCGCGATTGGTTGTTCGTTTTAGTGGTGTCGCTGATGGTTGTCCCGACGCAGCTCGCCTTTCTACCCGTGTTACAGGGTTTTAGTGGTATTGCCTCATGGGCAACATCACTAAATGCTTGGATGACGGATTGCGAAGCCACCAAGACTTGCCAAGTTGCGTCCAAATCGTTTGCTAGCCTGTGGGTAACGCACACAGCGTTTGGCTTACCGTTAGCTATTTACTTGTTGCGCAACTACATCGTTGGGCTCCCAAAAGAGTTACTCGAAAGCGCTCGTATTGACGGTGCAAGCCATTTGCAGATTTTCACCAAACTGATCATACCGTTGTCGGTCCCCGCTTTAGCTTCATTTGGAATATTTCAGTTCTTGTGGGTGTGGAACGATCTCATTGTCGCCTTGTATATCGGTTCGGCAGATTCAGCAGATCTCGTGTTCCCTATTCGCTTGCAAAAGCAGCTGGGTACCTTTAAGGATCAATTGCATCTGCTCAATGCCTCAGCGGTTATCTCCATTATCGTGCCGGTTATCGTGTTCTTAGCGATGCAACGCTATTTTATTCGTGGATTATTAGCAGGGTCGGTTAAAGGTGGTTGATTCAATGAAGGTCGATGATTTAAGTTGGTGGCAAACGGCAGTTATCTACCAAATCTACCCGCGCTCGTTTCAAGATTCCAATGATGATGGGATCGGAGATCTTCCGGGTATCACTTCGCGGCTTGAGTACATAGCAAAACTAGGTGTAGACGCCATATGGATAAGCCCGTTTTTCAAAAGCCCACAAAAAGATTTTGGCTATGATGTTTCAGATTACTGCGACGTTAACCCTGAATACGGAACGCTTAATGATTTTGACGCACTACTAGCCAAAGCACACGGCTTGGGCTTAAAAGTTATGGTTGATATCGTGCCGGGCCATTGTTCTGATCAACATAAATGGTTTGTAGAAAGCAGCCAATCTAGAGATAACGACAAAGCTGATTGGTTTCATTGGGTTGAACCGATGTCCGACGGCAGCCCACCAACTAACTGGTTGTCCTTTTTTGGTGGCCCTGCTTGGTCTTGGGAACCTCGCAGGCAGCAATACTATTTGCACAACTTTCTCAATAGCCAACCTAACTTAAATCACGCTAATCCTGCGGTTCGTGAGGCATTTGATGAAATTGCGCGTTTTTGGTTTGATCGTGGTGTAGATGGCTTTAGATTAGATGCGGTGCATACCATAAATGCCGATAGTGCGCCCTACAAAAACAACTTAGCGAATCCCGATTTTGAACCTGGCCCACTGCCTCAACAGCAACAACCCTTCTTTCGCCAACTGCACGATAGCGCGCAGTTAAACCAACCGTCAATTCAATCTTTTAGTGAATCTATCAGAGCTGTTGCTGATCAATATAGCGATCGCTATTTAATGGGCGAATTGCACGGCGATGACCCCATTCATGCCAGTACAGAATTCACAGCGCCTGGGCGACTACACGCTACCTATAATTTTAATCTGTTGGCGTGGAATGGTTTAAATGTTAAAGAGCTTAAGAGTGCAATAACACAGGCCATTGCAGCATTTAATGGCACGGGCCGTTTAAGCTTTGCCTTCTCTAACCACGATGTGCCTCGTACCGCTACAAGGCAATTAGCGCCACTAGGTTTACGCCCTGACCAACAACAAGCGCTTCAATTATTACTACTGAAGCTAGAAACCTGTTTAATTGGGTCCGCTTGTATGTATCAGGGTGAAGAATTGGCCTTACAAGATGTACAAGACATACCTGTTGAGCAAATGCAGGACCCATGGGGTATTGAATTCGCTCCAGTATTCTTAGGGCGCGACACCTGCAGAACACCCATGGTATGGAAACGTAATGCGCCTAATGGCGGTTTTTCTAACGCGAACAGCACATGGCTTCCGGTGGCTGAAAGCCATCTGGAGCGAGCGGCTCTTGATGAAGCAGAAAGGCCTGAATCTATCTATAACGAATTTAGCAAATTTTTAAAGTGGCGAAAAAAACAAGCCGCGATCATGTCTGCAAACACTATGACAGAGATAACTGGTGACGCTAAACAGATTGTTTTTGATCGAGTGTCAGAACAACAAACACTACGATGTGTTTTTGATTTTGAATCGCTTACCGCCACCTTTGAGGAAATTTAAATGGCTCAAGTTGCACTCAAAAAGGTGAATAAGTCATTCGGTAACGTACACGTTATCCGTGATGTTGATTTACAAATAGACGATGGCGAATTTGTCGTCTTTGTCGGGCCTTCTGGTTGTGGCAAATCCACACTGCTGCGTCTTATAGCTGGATTAGAGAACTTATCTAGCGGCGAAATAGCCATTGCCGATAGAGCGGTCATGGATTTACCGCCATCCAAAAGAGGCATTGCTATGGTGTTTCAATCATATGCACTGTATCCGCATATGACCGTTTTTAACAACATGGCATTTTCACTCGATCTGCAAGGATTCAGTAAAGCTGAGATCCGTAGCAGAGTAGAATCTGCTGCCAAGATACTGCAGATGGAACACCTTCTAGATCGTCGCCCTGCTGCACTGTCAGGTGGTCAACGTCAACGTGTGGCTATTGGTCGAGCCATCGTGCGGGATCCAGACGTGTTCTTGTTTGATGAGCCGCTTTCCAATCTTGATGCTGCACTACGGCACGATACGCGTGTGGAGATCTCAAAACTTCACAACCAACTTGGCGCTACCACTATCTATGTAACTCACGATCAAGTAGAAGCCATGACGCTAGCTGATAAGATCGTTGTACTAAAGGATGGCGAAGTCATGCAAGTGGGTTCGCCCATGGAATTGTTTAACTACCCCGCTAACGAATTTGTAGCCGGTTTCCTAGGCTCTCCAAAAATGAATTTTTTTGATGGGGTTTTAACGGTCGGTGCAAATAGTGATAAGGGGCAATTTGAAGGCGAAGGACTATCAGTTTCTGGCGTTCGCTTGGTCAGCAGTCAAAAGGCCAACAGTGCTAGTGTAAGGTTAGGTGTACGACCTCAGCACTTGGTTCTTGACCCAAATGGACAACTAAAGGGTACCGTTACGTTGGTTGAGCGTTTGGGCACGGAAACCGTCATGGAGCTTGTTACTGAATCGGGTACATCGTTTCGCTCTGCATCCCCTGAGAGTCTCGATATAGAAACAGGCCAAATAGCGAGTTTCTCAATTGATACTGCCAAAGCTCACTTGTTTTAATAAACAAAGGCTGTAGGCTCACGCTAAACCACCTATACACACGAGTTGAATTAAACGCAGAAGCTGATATCTATCAGCTACGCAGTAACGCTAGAACCACTATTTCAGGTACGAATTTTGCTCGAACGACTGGATTAAGTCGTTCGATTACGTACTCTGTGAGGTTCTGTTGTGGTTTCGAGATATGCGCTAAGCGCCCTATTTTCAGTTGCGTTAGTGGGGCTTTCCGTAACGACCGCTGCAACCAAGTTAGGTGAGCATCAAAATATTAAGGGAGCTATCCAGCCAAGTCCATCTATAGTTTCTGGCCGATCTGTATTGTATTTTTCTGTCTCCAAATACGCTTTGGCCGAAGTAGGTGCAAGCTTGGCCTATTCGATTTATAACGCCGAAGGCGAGCCAGTTGTTTTTTATGATGAAGAAACGCTCGCAACGCTGCCAAGTGCGTTTCAGCTTTGGATATTTGAACATGAGTTGGAACATTTTAAACTCGGGCACTTCGACGTACAAAACACCCTCTACCAAAAGTCTGCTGGATTTAAAGGTTCTCAATATTCGTATGAACAAGCCGCTGATTGCGCAGCCGTGAAAACGCTTAAAGATAAGTACGCTATGACTCTAGAAGACATTGAGCTAATTGCGCAGACTGCGCAGGAAGTTTTCCACAACAGCCCATTGCGCCGTACATCACAACCAGTGGCAACGAATTACTCTCATCAGTTCGATTATGCGAAGGCAGATGAGCGTTCGGACAATATTATTGCCTGCTTTTAATTAGAGCCCAATAACCACTATGTTGATTAAGGTACATTAATAACGAGCATATAGACGAATGTAAAACAGATGCCCATAAAAACCCCCAGGCCCTTGTATCATGACCCGGGGTTATCGTACTAAAGCAAACCGACAGTTTTACTTTTTCAAAAAGCCTTTTGCCATATCCAACAAGCCACTAGCGCCACCGCTAGTAAGCGATTCCATTAAATTGCCGCCTGAACTTGCCTTGTCAAGCAAGCTCGGTAGAACATCTTTAAGCTGAGACGCGGCTGTATCTGAATCAACACCAAGCTTGCTAGCAACATTTGCAATTTCTTCTTCGCCAAATGCTGATTTAACCTGGTCTTCAGTTATCTCTTGGTTCTCACCATCACCCATAAACGAATCAAGCTGTTCGCTCATGCCACCGGCCTTCATTTTTTCCATGATGCCACCTAAATCGAGGCCTTCACCACTGGTTAAACCAGATAGAGCTTCCATCATGCTGCCGGCGTTATCACCGAGTTTGTCGCCAAGCAGTTGCTGGCCCATCTTAAGTAAGTCCATGGTATATCCTCATAAGGGGTTAAAAAACTAAAGGGAGTATTACTTCGCTAGTGTGGTGAGTAAACACGGCTACATCAATACATTGAATGCAACAGAGTGTAAACACCTCAAGAGAGTAGCTTGAAATAGGTACAATTATCGAGATAACTCTAATCTAAGCAATATATCGGCAATAAAAACGCAAAAGAGAACGTGCGCATAACACTCTGCGTCGATTAAACAATGTATGACAAGTTGCGAACGGGTAAATACCCTGCCTCTGATTTAAATAAAAACTGTACCTGCCTCGCCTGAATTGATAATCTTTGAGCCAATTTAGTAATTGGCTGAAACTAAGCAGTAATGAATCACGATTTTACGAATAAAACGATTATCGTCACTGGTGCGGCTTCGGGTATGGGGCGTGCAACCACGCATAAATTGAGAGAATTAGGTGCCGTTGTTTATGCGGCTGATCGTAACGAAACTGCGCTGAACGAAGTGTGCAAGCAAACCGGCGCTGTGCCCTGCCTCATTGATGTTAGCCAAGTCAGTCAATGTAATGCTCTAATAGATAAAGCCCATGCGGAACAAGGCAATCTGGATGGTTTAGTTAATTTTGCTGGCGTTATAAAACGAACAGGAATACTCGAGTGTACTGATGAGGAGTTTGACTTCGTCATAGATATTAACGTTAAGGCCTGCTTCTACCTGTGTAGAGCGGCCGCTACTCAAATGAAGAAGCAAGGAGCTGGATCCATCGTCAACATCAGTTCCATCTGGAACGATATCGCCGCCGCCGGTGTTTTCGGCTACTGTGTTTCTAAAGGCGCTGTAAGTCAAATCACGCGAAGCGCGGCGCTTGATCTAGCCGGTACCGGCGTACGTATCAACGAGGTGCGCCCTGGAGAAACCAACACGGCCATGTTGGCATCCGAGCGTGGTTATACCATGTCCCAAGACGAGATCGATTCGGCACTAAAACAGATTGCAGAATCCATCCCTGAAAAGCGATTAGCTGATCCAAGCGAAATTGCAGCTGCGGCGATTTTTTTACTCTCAGATGAATCCAGCTATATGCAAGGTAGCAGTGTTACTGTAGATGGTGGTTATACGATTCGCTAACTGAGTAGAATCAAGAGTAGCTGAAACACCAAAGCAACTCCTCCTAAATGCAGAGAAGATACTTTAGATATGTTCCTACTCCCTCAGTTTAGCTAGATTCGCCTAATAACTCAGCCAAAGTATCATATCCATTTGCAGTAGCGTATTGTGCTGGTGTTTGGCCTTGTTTGTTCAAGGCATAGATATCGGCTCCGGCCTGTAATAACATCTCAATGATCGATTTATACGTCTCATATTCAGGCTCATCGTGCAACCACGCTCCGATTACATGCAATACGGAATTCCCAGCTTCAGTGCGATCGTGTACAGAATTAGGGCTGTTTTCGACGATAACACGTGCCCTGTCTAAGTAAGCGCAACAAACAACATCTGGCAATGAATCAGATGCATCCAGCAAGGAAAAAAGTGCCTCGTAACAGCCTGAGTGAGCGGCAAATCCAGCAGCACTGCTATTGTAAGTACTATCTAGGATATCTAAGCGCGCACCCATCCCTAGTAATGCTCTTACTCGAACGGCATCGTTTTTTAAGGCAAAGGTATGTAGAAGCGTCCGACCTTGTTTGGACATGCCATTGATATCAAAGC
This sequence comes from uncultured Granulosicoccaceae bacterium, assembly GCA_938028465.1. Taxonomy (GTDB): domain Bacteria; phylum Pseudomonadota; class Gammaproteobacteria; order Granulosicoccales; family Granulosicoccaceae; genus Granulosicoccus. The sequence goes on from CALJAA010000026.1 coordinate 11,298, forward strand.
CCTTGGAAATCAAAGAGGTCAATACACGATGGCTGGCGTGTTCTGCTGCAGCGTGTAACAGGCCGGCATCTTCTGTTAACTCCGGATGAGAGCTAAGTAACAAGCTTATGGTCTCATTGTTTTCTTTAACGCAGGCGATTTTAAATTGATCCTTAATATTTAATTCTTCCGCCACGGCACCCGCATCTAAAAGCTGTTTAGCGATAGTGTCGTATCCAGCTAGCAGCGCGTTTGTGTGTATCGCTCTATTGTTGTAGGTATTGCGCGCGTTAGGATTTGCACCCGCGTTTAGCAGCAACGTTACACGTGATTCGCGATTTGAATCTACAGCAGTAGCTAACTGATAATTTAGCGTAGTGGTGTTTTCGTCATGGTTTGGGGCATCCCAATTTAATGAGTCGTTAACTTTTAGGCCTTTATCGATCAATAAAGCTAGCCATTTATCACCACTATCGGTAAACATCGTATTGTATAAACCCTGTCCGTCATTTGGGTTAGCTCCAGCGTCTAGCAAAAGGTTTGCTAATTGCTCTGCATACTGATGTGGAGGTTGGTTAACTCCTTGCTCACCCTCGCCCATAGCCCCAGTTAATGCGGTAAAGCGGTATGTGTCGTTTAACATGACATGTGTATCAGGGTTGGCTCCACATTCGAGTAATTGCTTAACGATAGCTACTGAATGTTGTGTATTGTTAGGTTCACCTATTCTGCTATACAGCACATACAGTAATGGCGGCCAAGTCAATGGGCCGCCTGATGTCGTTGCTAATGTGGCATCAGACGCCAGGTAGCTTGAAACAGCTTGTGCGTTATTTGAAACCAGTGCGGTATAAAAACTAAATTCAGCAATCTCGGGGTAAGTTAATAGCAGCTTGCGCGCGCGTTCGTAGTTTCGCAAGGTATCGTTGCCACTGTACTGAACACAGCCTAATTGAACAAATAGGTTTGCCTTGTCGGGTAAGGTTTTCGATGCATCTTGTGCAAGCTCTACGGCGTCACTAAGCTCAGACCATCCGGTAAAACCGTATCGTCGAGCTATGACAAGCTGAGCATCACGAAGGCCTGAAAACGAAGCAGGTTTAGGGTGGTTAGACTTGATGGATATTAAGGCGCTTTTATCACCTTCACGAAATTGTTTGAGAAGTTTTTTAGCCTGCTTTTTTAACAAGCCTAGGTTGGGATTGTTTGGCAAAGAATGGGTCATACAGACCTCCTTTCATAAACGCCCGGGTCCGCGATAACAGGCTGAAAAGAGGTTTAATCAGCAGGGTAATAACAAGATGGGATAATCCCTTGCCGCGGACGGGAGGCGCTACAGGTGCACACTGCCTATCATGATAGCAGAATAGGATTGCTTAGCAACACCCAGAGCATTGGCGGTGCTCACCGGCTATCTTTACGTTGCAACACGCCCCAACTGTGCTTCGATGATATCGCCGTACAGGCTCGCATCATCACCGGCGTAAACGAGCCCAGAGGCTAACTTACTCGCCAATATGGCGCACTTTACCTTTTCAGGTAAATGAGTTTGAATGCGTGGGCCAAATACGTCCGAGTCTCTAATTATCCTAGGCATGTGCGCAAGCATAGCTTTGTGTTGTTTAGGCTGGGTTAGTTGGCCTGAGTTTGATTCAAAATAATCAAACATTCGAGCGTAATGATTATTGATTTCTTGGCTTAACAAACTGGAGATTTCAGTGTAGGTTTCGATTCCATCTAGTTCACGGTATTTGCGAATGACTGCACGCGCTTCTACTTCTGCCATCTCATTGAGGATATCAATCACATCACTAACGTAGACAGCTTTGTTAGCGAGAAACTCTTCATCTGAAAATATTAAATTAGCGATGATCTCGTAGGATGAAGAAATTACACCACACTTATTGGCTGATGCATCGCGCATTATCACTACATGCTTATGCTGCAAGATATGCCGCGCTGCAGGTGTAATAAATGAGTTAGCGCCTTCGACAATCACTTTTGAGCTCGCAATACCTTCGGCATCAAAGTATCGATCGACATTGTTTTCATCAATTGTCTCTGGTCGACCGCCTGCCGGGATAAACAAATCTGTTTTCACCGTAAACAATATGCCGTTGAATGTTTTGTAGAATTTATCAGTTGATAACCAATCTTCTACAAGGCCTGTTTCTGTCATAGTGATTTTCTTGAATACGTCACTAATACCCTCTTTGCGCGTTTTCATACGATACAGGATGAAACCACCTTCATGCAGCGCTTCGGGGTTGTAGCCCTGAATATCATCTTTTAAAATAATCTCAGAAAGCGCATCCCTTTTGAGGCCTTCTGGGTCAAACAATGCACCTGTTCCATCGACGATTAACTTAATGGCTACTTTAGGGCAGCGTTCCAGTAATAGCCGCATGCCGTTACCGGCCACATCACCATTAGGGCCGCCCGTAAACTTAACGCTAAATGGCTCGGTATGCATATCGGTACCAAGTTCCTGCATAATGACCTCAGCAAATCGAATCACGCCGATGGAGGTCACGCCATATTCTTTGTGGTTAATACCAATCTCTTTACTGGACATGATGCCTTTACCAAGTACATATCCGCGTCTTTCCGCAAGCTTTGCCATGCGCTCTATCATGATGTTGTGCATGTTTTCATCAGGCCCAAGTTCGATCGGCTCTTCTTGGCCGTAGTAATCCACTACTCTTGGGTCTTTAGCTTTGCCGTGTTCATCCGTAATAAAAAGATCTAAAAAGGCGTTCGCAAAGGCGTGCTGCATTTTGTACAAATATTGATCGCGTTGCTCATGCGTGGTTCGGGGATCGATGTTTAAGATTGCCACCATCTTCGAACCACCTTCATAAATGTCTTTGTTCTTCAGATGTTGGGTATGAGCCAGTACGTAGTTTTCTTTGAATAGCGTGCTTGCGTTGTTGTCATAATCGTCACTATTTTGCGTTATAACCGTGCGCCACCCTCCGCGTGCGATATCAGAAAATCCAATGTGGAAGCCATTGCCGCGACGACCTGAAAAGAATGTAATTCGAAAAGGTCGTTGAGCTGGTAGGTCATCTGTAGCTGTCGGCCCAAGCTCTTCCAGATATTGTGGATCTAGACGGAAGCTAAGCGCATGTTTTTCTATAACAAAAAAGTTAGTTTTCAAGCAGTTTTTAATAAACGACAATGCGCAGCGAAACACCACTCGCCGTAAGCTATCTAATACGCGCCTACCTGAATTAAAGTGCTCAATTAGATCTGTCACGCTTGCCAGTTTTACAGCATACGCTGGCTCTCTTTCATCTAAGCTAGGATCAAAACGCGCATAAAATAGCTCTACCAATTGAATACTTAAATCAGGATTATTGTGAAACGCACGAGCAATATTCTCGCGTTCGTACACTTCAGGTGCGTTATGCGCCAAATTAGTGTGACAAAACCCAATTAGAGCGGAGATAAACGTTGAGTCGGGACCGCTCATTACGCCGCTTTTGATCAGCTTCGCATAGCTGGGGGCGGTGGTTGACGTGATTTGCGTGCTATACAGTTCGCGCTTTAAATTGGTGTAGAGCGCTGAACTTTCATTGAGCTCTGATACGTCTTTAGAACGCGTATAGAGGGTTGCTAGAAAATAAGGAGTTAAGCCATTGGTTACACTTAAATGATACACCCGACTAATGCCGATATCCAAACGACGAAATACCTCAAGTACCTGCCCTAAAAACCCTGCGTGAGGCGGATTGGTAACGCCAAATGATATACGGATTTCATTAAATTCTGTAGGCTCTAAACTAAGATGTATACCGCTGTTGATTTGTGTTTCGATATAAATGCGCATAACACGCGCCACTCGTATCGGTGGCGAGGTTAATACGTAATCCAGATTGCTACTACTAAACACAGAGATAACACCACCGATGCGTTCGTCATCGTAGTCAGGAAAATAGCTTTGCAAATGGGCTGCTATCTCATCTCGTATACCATCCGGTAGAGCAGCTTGGATAGCATCTGATTTACCGGTTACAACAGCTGATTGATAATCACAGCGTAAAACTTCTAGTGCAATTTTGCTGTTCGGTAACGGACCATATGATGTAGTGATCTCGGCGTAGCTCAATGGCTTGTCAGGTAGATCTTGAACAGTTCGGTATATCGACCCCGTTGTTGACAGCTGAGCAATCATCAAGCGCTCTTCACGATCGAGCAATGTCATTTTTTCTAACGATTCAAGCTTGTCTAAGCTCATCGTGAGCAATGTAAGCGCCTCTACTTCATCTTTATTTAGATTCAGGAAGTACGGGCTCATCTCCTGCTTTATCCACTCAAGGTTTGCATCCGCCTGAGAGCGATATTCAGTTAAATTGGTAAATATGGAATCAGCGACGGTGGCGGGTAAACTTGACATGTGCAATGGTTTCACTAGTTACGCAGTGACAGTATAGGTATTAAGCATACATTTGTTACTGATCTTATTGTTTTTTCCTAAGCGTTAATGTATCGAACGCCCCATTTATTACCGCCAGTTTTCTTAGAAATGAGCCCTTGTTGATCTCTTATACTGATTTGCAGCCGGTAAATATTTGAATGGCCATTGTTTGCCGAAATTGGCCCAAATTGACCGTATCGCTTAACGCCAAGTGATAGCTCGACCGCCGCAGAGCGGTACTCACGTATTATCGGCATAGCGACGCGCTCTATAAAACCTTGAATACGAGGAGGCAAATTTGCTGATTTCGCTGTAAACAGGAGTCACCGGCGTCATTTATACCAACATCGCAACACCTAAATATTCTTTTATGCTTGGTGCTGCTACTGGATGTATCTAACTGTTTTTTGATACTTATGGGTAACGATACTAAATGAATTACAATGATCAGTAACAGCAATACACACCATTTGTCTGGACATCGCAGCTCATCGAAAAATGAAAGATAACTACTATTTTGACAATGCAGCCACAACTTGGCCCAAGCCCGAAGCTGTGTACAGGTTTATGGATGACTTCTCTAGAAATAACGCTGTTAATCCTGGTCGGGCTGGCTATGCACTAGGCGTTGAATCGCAAATGATGGTTGAGCAAACACGCCGCCTATTAGCTGGATTTTTCAATTTTCAGGGGCCCCATAGTCGGGTGGTATTTTCGCACAATGGCACCGACTCCATGAATCAGTTGTTCTTTGGAGCCCTAAACGAGGGTGACCACGTCATCACTACCCTTGCTGAACATAACTGTGTCTTACGCCCACTTAACCACCTAGCAAGAGATAACAACGTATCCACCACTTATCTTGATGTGGATAGCGCTGGTTATATTGATTTAAATCAGCTTGAAGAGGCGATAACACCTGCAACCAAGATGATAGTGATTAACCATGGATCAAATGTGATTGGTACCGTTCAAGACGTCAAAGCGATTGGCGAAATTGCACATCGACGCAATATACTTTTCGCCATTGATAGTGCACAAACCGCCGGCGTATTGCCTATCGATATGCAGAGTGACCATATCGATGTACTCGTCTTTACGGGTCACAAAGGCTTATTTGGTCCAATGGGTTCTGGTGGTATGGTTGTTGGTGAAGAAGTCGAACTATCGCCAATTCGTGTTGGCGGTACCGGAGTGAATTCAAATAGTGAGTTTCACCCACAAGAATATCCACACGCTTTGGAAGCTGGCACGCTTGGTGTACCCGGTATCGCCGGGCTGAATGCTGCTCAGCATTGGTTCGCCCAATTGGGTAAACAAATGTTGGGTGATACCACCGCTACACATCGTGAGTATTGTGTTGCAGCGATGGCAGAAATTCACAGCAAAGAAAACAAAATGATAGAACGCATCATCGATGCCTTATTAAGGTTTGACAAATTTAAGGTTCTGGGCCCTGTCAACACAGACAAGCCCAGAGTCGCTACAACTAGCTTTACTGTCGATGGTATGAGTTCAACAGCAATTGGCGATATCCTAGACGCAGATCATCACATATGTGTTCGTACGGGTTTGCATTGCGCACCGCGGATACACGGGGAGCTAAATACCGTGAAATCAGAAGGCGCAGTCAGAATAGCGCCGGGTTATTTCACGGAAGATGAAGATATTGATCATTTGATTTCAGCGCTAACAGCCATTAATGATTCGCTCTAGTGTAATGACGATTGCTTAGTTTTAT
>CALJAA010000027.1 GCA_938028465.1 uncultured Granulosicoccaceae bacterium
GGCGTCACTAGAAAGTGCATGGTATTAGTGGATGACAAGACAGGCCATACAGTTGAGCAATGTACACTGTGTGAACCACTAAAACGGATCAACATGAGCGTCATAGAAGAAACATTCGGCTTTTCACATATGTTAGCCAATTATGGTTTTAGTGCCGTATTTAATGCCGAGGGCGTTAATACTCTTCTCACGATGGAAACTCATTACCAACCCAAAAAAATCTTCGCCTCCGTCATGACCTCCAACACGACCCAGCAACAGTTACTAACACTAATGACAGACGCCCTTGAGGGCTTTAAACGCTACGCTGAACGGTAGCGACTGATAAAGCGTTGGTGATACCATTGGCCGATGCAAACTAGCATCCCCAAAGGCCCACCGATTGATCTGAGCACGCCTGTTCAATTCAATAGCCCATTACCAAAAAAGGCTGATGTTGTCATCGTGGGCGGCGGTATTACGGGTATCTGCACAGCACGGGAACTACAAAAGCTCGGCAAGCACGTAGTGGTGTGTGAGAAAGGCCGTGTGGGTGGAGAGCAATCCAGCCGCAACTGGGGCTGGGTAAGGCAAACCGGGCGTGACCCAGATGAACTCCCAATTATGATGGAGTCGTTAGCACGCTGGAAAGAAATCGCACAAGAAACCAAAGACAATAACCTACTCTTCTCGGAGCAAGGCGTCCTCTACCTTGCCAACAATCCAGAGGCAGTAAAACGCTTTGAAGAATTTGCAGAGCTTGCTAAAAATCATGGTTTACATAGCCTACTGCTCAATTCAAACGCTGCCAAAAAACAGATCCCGAGTTACAACGGCAATATCACTGCTGGCCTTTTTACCGCAAGTGATGGCAGAGTAGAACCCTGGGGGGCAGTACCTGCGTTAGCCAGATATTGCCAAAACGCCGGTGTATCGATAACTGAATCCTGCGCTGTTAGAACTATAGAACAAACCAATGGCGTAGTAAGTGGTGTTGTTACCGAACACGGCACGATTAAAACAAACAATGTGTTAGTAGCAGGAGGCGCATGGTCGTCAATGCTGACGCGTCAAGCCGGTGTAGACTTCCCACAATTATCTGTCACTTCATACGCTGTACGCATTGATGGCACACCAGAACTGTTTAGTGGCAACGTTGCCGATCATGGTTTAGGTATTTGTAAACGCCTAGATGGCGGCTACAATGTTGCCCTGACCGACTACCATAACTTTGCAATCGGGCCTGATGCATTTGCCCACCTCAAACCATTCACAAAAGCGTTAAAACACTCTTGGAGAGATACAAAAATTAGGCTTAGCTCGCCAGCCAACTACCCTGGCAGCTGGCGCACTGCAAGGCGATGGCAAGGTAACGAAGTCACGCCATTCGAACGCAATCGTATTCTTAACCCAGATACCAGCAATAGAGTTATTGAACGCATAAAGGATCGACTACACGAACGCTTTGATGATATGGGAGCCGCACGTGTAAGCCATGCTTGGTCAGGCTATATTGATACCACACCCGATTTTGTACCCGTACTGGATGAAACGTCGTTGTCGGGACTTTACTTAGCCACTGGGTTCAGCGGCCATGGGTTTGGTATTGGCCCGGGTGTCGGTAGCGTTATGGCTAAGCTGATCACTGGCGATCCAATTGAACACGACTTAACCCGGTTTCGTTTTAGTCGATTTACTGATGGCTCGACTTACAAACTTGGCCCGATGTAATTGCCGCTAAAGCTGTAAGTTGAATTTCAGCTAGCCACTATTGTTTGACGCAAAAACCTCCAAATCAGCGCGGCCCCCGACCATCGCCTATTATCGTCTACTCAGCTTATCTCTGGCTTTCTTCATACCGATAAATATACGATCAGCCACTTCGCTTGGAAACTCATCGGGTATTAGCGCTCTCGCTTGCTCGATTGCAGTATCCGTTTGATCACACAGTTCATCAATAAGCTCTGCTGGTTTTCGTCCAGTAATTGCCGCTACTGCCTCGATATGACGAGGCTGCACATTAGCCCAGTGGTAATGTTTATTGCGACCAGGCATCGCCATAGCCATTTTGATTTTATTCTCAGCAATCGAATTTTTACCCTTACCCATTATTGGATAAGCTGATATGACATCGTAAAGGGGAGTCATTCTGTATCGCCCATGCTTTTCTAGAAATAGACTGAAGTTTTTTGCATGACCGTCAGGTGCGCACAACATCCAAAACAAAATTTGCGCTTTAATAAAATTTTCGATATCAACACGCGCAGTACGCGAACCTAGCAGAAGATTATTGATTGCCTTCACGCCAGGGCCACCATCCGATTCATATTTTAGGGCTGCTGGAGTGGCAGTTGCCTGACATAGATCCTCTTGAGGGATTCTCACCCACCAGTCTTTATCTTTGGATAAGCGGCGATCGAAGCGTTCTACCACAAGGGCTTTTTGCGCACCAAACGTTTCGATGTCACAGCGTGCTATCGGTAGACCAAAAGATGACAAAATCTTTGAACACAACCATTCGTTTTCTACCGATGTAGATAAATCCGCTTGCTCATTGCCAACCTTTCCCATTGGCAGCTTAATAATATGCGTAGTGGGTGTTGAACCCGATGGACGATACCAATCTCCACCCTGCTTTAATAGCGCTGTTTTCTCTTGCGCACCAGCGATTGATAACCGTAAGAAATCTTCTTGTTGTTGCCCCGGTACAGGTATAGCTGTAACAGAAGTTAATTCCGACTCTATTTCCTGCTCACTTAATAACGTTGCCTGAATGGTGCGCACATCACCATGTGGACGTTCTGGATTCACCAGTTGCACGGCACCAACGCAATCCATACCAAACTCTGTAAGCAGGTCAAAAGCACCTGCCGACAAAGCCTTAACACGCGATTGCAAGCGTTCTTTTATTTGTAAGTTATCAGGTAATAGGTTGTCAAAGTACGGCTCTACCAGATCGTTTTTGTACACCGTATTGTTTAACGATAATGGCATCGATAATGACAATGGCCGCGAGTTAGGGCTTTCTAGCCAAGATTCAACGTAGGCAAATTCTTGTCGGTTACCAGGTAGTTGATCCCAGTACCCAACCAATTCGCCATTCATTAATACATCAAGGCGCCTGCTGCTGCTTTTCTTTGGCATATCAGGTGCGTTTACCAATCATCCTGCGTATCTTCGTCAGCGGGCTTACGTCGTAAAACCAACTCAAGATCCAATGCCGAGAGAATCTTAAAGACCGTCTCCGTTTGTACGCCGGCTGGGTTGTTCTCCAGCGCTGATACGGTTTTTTGTAACACATTTACCTGTTGACCCAGAGCTACTTGCGACAGGTCAGCAGCGTTCCTAGCGCTCTTGAGTACCTGGCCTAACTGAGCCGGTGTTGCAACAATATAAGATTTCATGCCTATCCCCTGTTGGGTGTATCAGTAATATATACCCTATTAGGTATAAATAAGCAATATACCGTCCAAGGTGTAGACAACTCCATTTAACGAATCGTCAAGATTTACCAGCATCAGTCGATATCCACCTGAATCCCTTGGTAAATTGATCCAGGTAAACGGGACTTATTGGAATGTTTGGAATATTTAAACAGTTAAGTGGAGGCTCTGAGCAAACAGCAGCTGCCCCATGCGATGAGCCTATTGCCCAACAAAAGGCCCTCGATCGTCGCAAAATCAGTGGCGAAAGAGTGACCTGCAAGTGTGAGTTCGTCCTGCCAAACCCAGACCCTTTTATGCATTCCAAAATGTTTATTACAGGCACTATCGTATTAAATGTACGCGGCTGCTGCGTCTATCCTGAGCAAGTGATGTCGGTTGAGGAGATCAAACGAAAGATCCCAGGCTCCAAAGCGCTAACTGTATCGAATCTAGTCATTAGCGGTACCGACAACCAGAAATTCTCAGTGGGTAATGTTGCAATGAGACGCGTACGCCTTCTATGCGATGAGCATGGTCAAGGGGTGATACTACGCTTTGTTAACTTAACAGAGGCTCAATTAGACACCCTAATCTGCATAACAGACACTTATTCTAACGGAGGTTGACCCGATTAGCCCCAGCGCCCTTCAAGCTAAGCGATGGCTTTAAACAAACCAACTACGCCACTGCTAATTGCAGAAAGTACTAATACCAGTAAAAGAATGATCACCAAGTTGATCGACCACTTAATGACATTATAAAGCGGACGGTTAGATTGCTTTAGTGCTTTACCTTTGGCAGATATCGGTGCCATTCCAGCAAACACACGACTAAACAAGCCTGCTTTGTCGCCATCTAAATTGGGTACCAACATCATCGAGAGTATTTTTTTATACAAAAAGTTAAAGCCACGACCAAACCAAAATACCGGGCGTTCAATATCGCACATCAAAATTAAGCGAGGTGTTTCAGTGTCATTGCGAGCATGGTGTAGGTAAGTTTCATCAAACAGAAGTGTTTGCCCATCACGCCAAGAATGTACATTGCCATCGATCTCAATAAAGCAATCGTCATCGTTTGGTGTGCTAAGCCCTAGATGAAACCGCAATGAACACGCAATAGGATCAAGGTGGCGGGTTAACTTTGAACCTGGCGGCAACAGCGTAAACATGGCACCGTTTACAATCTTAATATCTTTAAGTAGCGCAACAGTATTAGGGCAATGCTCAGCAGCGGAGTTATGAATGGTGCCGTACCACTTGCAGTAAAACTTACTCCAACCGTATTTATAAAACGTACGAAACCCAACGTCATAATAGCTTTGGCTTTTGGCATCCGTCGTTGCATCAAAGAACCCATTATTGTATAGCGTTAGCGCATCATCACGAATCACTTCCCAGTTGTCTTGCAAGGTTTGCA